>JBBECS010000020.1 GCA_040881685.1 Acidimicrobiia bacterium
CCGCGCCGCAGGGTACCTGCGGCGCAGGGAGCCGGGGCCCAAGCGGCCCGGCGCTCAGCGCCGAGAGCGGGATAGTGGCGCGCGTCCTCGTCACCCGTCGGCTTCCCGACGGCGGTACCGACCCGCTGATCGCGGCCGGCCACGAGATCGTTGCCCCAGCCGACGACGTGGCGCTCACGCACGCACAGCTGTGCCTGGCGGTCACCGAGGTCGACGCCGTGGTGTGCTTGCTGACGGACCGAGTCGACGACGCGGTCATCGCTGCGGGTGCCGGTCGACTCAAGGTGATCGCTAACGTTGCGGTGGGCTACGACAACGTCGATGTTTCCGCCGCGACTGCGGCTGGCATCGCGGTGTGCAACACCCCCGGTGTGCTCGACGAGACGACGGCTGACCTCGCGTTCTTGCTCGTGCTCGCGGCGTCACGCCTCGCGTCCACGGCCGAGGCCGATCTCCGCTCCCGTCGTTGGAACGGCTGGGGAATCAACCAGTACCTCGGGCGGGACGTGCACGGCGCCACGCTCGGCGTGGTCGGCTACGGACGCATCGGCCAGGCAGTCGCGCGCCGGGCCGCCGGTTTTGGGATGCATGTGCTGCACCACACGCGCCATGACACGGGGGTCCCGGGTTGGACCGCCGACCTCGACTCGTTGTTCGCCGAGAGCGACGTCGTCACCCTGCACGTGCCCCTGAACGATGACACGCGTCATCTCATCGACGCGCGCCGGCTAGGGCTCATGAAGCCGACCGCGGTGGTCGTCAACACCGCCCGCGGTCCTATCGTCGACGAAGAGGCGCTGGCGCAGTCACTCGAAGACGGCCAGATCTTCGCGGCCGGCATCGACGTGTACGAGCGTGAGCCCGAGGTGCACCCGCGTTTGCTCGCCGCGCCGCGGACCGTCCTCCTGCCCCACGTCGGCTCGGCGTCCCAACAGACGCGCACGCGCATGGCGCAGCTCGCGTGCGAAGGCGTCGTCACGGTGCTCGCCGGTGGTACGCCCCCGAACCTCGTGACGCCCTGACTCGTGTCAGGCGATCCGTTCCAGCACGCCGTTGGCGATCTCGACGAGCTGATCGTCGGTGACCTCGGGGTCGTCGCCGCCCAGACAGAGCGCGACCACCACGGTCCGGTCGCCGTCGGCGGCGACGAGCGTGCGCCCGCAGGTGATCGCGTGCCCGTCGGCGCTGAAGCCTTCGAAGGACACCGCTTCATCACCGATGCCGGCCACATCCTCAGGCTCGGCGACCGCGCTCGTCTGCAGGTTCAACGCCCGCACGCTGTCGTAGATCACCACCTCGATCTCCGGTGTGAGCCCGTCGACCGGTTCGGGACCCGTGTAGTTGCACCCGCTCTCCTCGAGCGTCACGGTGTCGCCCAGGATCGCCGCGGCCTCCGTCTCCGGAAGCACGTCGGTGCAGTTGAACTTGCTGCTCGGGGTCACTCCGCACTCGGTCGACGAGCGGTCGAGCGCACGCTCGGCTTTGGGTGACAAGTCGGCGAGCTCGAGCACCTCGAGCTCGGCGAGGAAGTCGTTGGCGAGTGTCTCCAACGCCTGATCATCGAGGTCGACGTCGCCGGTGAGGTCGCCCACTTCGGCGGTGCTCGAGTTGACGTTGGCGTCCGCGATGGCCTCGATCTGCACATCGGTGAAGCCGGCTTCGCGCAGCAGCTCCACCCCGCGCTCGAACACGTCACGCTGTTGGCGGAACACGGGCTTGAGCACTTTCGGTGCGGTGTTCGCGAGCTGGCCACTTACCGCGGCCATCTTCGGCGCCAGCAGTCCGTAGGAGCTCGCCCGCAGTTGGTCGGCGTCGGGGATGTCGTCCTCCGGGGGCGTCGCGCTTCCTGAGTCCTCCGTTGCGTCACCGCTCTGACTGAATGCTTCGAAGAGCGCTACCTGTAGCTCCACGAGAACGGTGATCGTGTAGAACTCGCCGAACGGCTCGCAGTACGCGTCACTGAGCGGAGCACTGCGTACCGCTGCCCCGGCCGCGGCCGGCGCGAACGTAGCGAGCAGACTGAGCACGGCGGCCAGAGCAGGTGTCCGGAAGATGCGCGTGCGCATGCGGTCCCCTCGCTCCACCCAGTGCCCCGGGGGAGCCTAGATCGCGCCTGCGCTCTTCAGCCGCCGTCGATGATCGACGGATCGAGGCCGAGCAACTCGACGGTCGTGCTCCCGGCGCGCAGCGCATCGAAGAAGCTCTGCTCCTTCTGCTCGCGGGCGCGACCGGCGGCGATCACGTCTTCGAGAGTGCCAGAAGGGATCACGCTCACGCCGTCGGCGTCGCCCACGACCCAATCTCCGGTGTGCACCTCGACGTCGCCGACCGTCGCCGAGCGCCCGACCGCGCCCGGCTGTTGCTTGGTGGCGCCCGGCAAGGCGATCCCGGCCGAGAAAACCGGGAATTCGTGGCGCGCGAGCGCGGTCACGTCGCGCACGCACCCGTCGATCACCAGGCCGGTGATACCCCGGGCCTCGGCCGCGGTGGTGAGCACCTCGCCCCAGTAGCCGAGCTCGCGCTCGTCACCGACGTCGACGACCAGCACCGCACCGGTCGGTGATGACGTCACCGCGACGTGCACCGCGAGGTTGTCGCCTGGGGTGCACTGGACCGGGTACGCCGGCGCGGCGAGGCGCGCGCCCGCCCAGGCCGGTTTGATGCGCGCGCTCATCGCGTGCGCACCCGACTCGCCGATCGTCGCCGCGCCGAGCTCGAGCAGCACGCGGGCGACCTCGGTCTCGTTGGGCATGCGGCGACGTCCAGGTCCTCGGTTGGCGGAGGGAGAGGGATTTGAACCCTCGAGGAGGTATTAGCCCCCTACTCGCTTAGCAGGCGAGCACCTTCGGCCGCTCGGTCATCCCTCCAAACAAGTTCAGTGTAGGTGGAGGCGCAGTTGGCGGCTTTGCCGACCGACTGCGCAGGAGTCGAAGCCTGCTTCGACGATCCGTGGAGACGCGCAGTTGGCGGCTTTGCCGACCGACTGCGCAGGAGTCGAAGCCTGCTTCGACGATCCGTGGAGGCGGGGTACGGTCGATGTGATGGCGGAGGCGATGAACCCGGTCGAGGCGCTCGAGCGAATCGCAGAGCTTCTCCAACGCGTCCGCAACTCGCGCCAGAAGTCACAAGCGTTCCGGCGCGCCGCCGACGCGATCCGCGACCTCGACGAGGGCGACCTGCGCTCGCTCAGCGCGCGTGGGCGCCTCACCGACCTTCCAGGGATCGGCAAGAGCACCGCCGCTGTGATCACCCAAGCACTCGCGGGCGAGACGCCCGAGTACCTGCACGATCTCGGCGAGAACGAGGGCCCAGCCACTGAGCGCGCTGACGAGGTGCGCACCCACCTCCGTGGCGATCTGCACCTCCACTCCGACTGGTCCGACGGCGGTCATTCGATCGAGGCCATGACCCAGACCGCGATCGAGCTCGGCCACGACTATCTGGCGCTCACCGACCACTCGCCGTACGTGCGCGTCGCGAACGGGCTGGACGCCACGCGCCTTGCCGAACAGCTCGACGTGATCGCGGGGATCAACGAGACCGTCGCGCCATTCCGGCTCCTCGCCGGCATGGAGGTGGACATCCTCGAGACCGGCGCGCTCGACATGGAGGACGAGCTGCTCGAGCGGCTCGACGTGGTGGTGGGCAGCGTGCACTCGAAGCTGTCGATGGAGCCGCAGCCCATGACCGACCGGCTGGTGGCCGCGCTCGCCAACCCGCACGTCGACATCCTCGGGCATTGCACCGGGCGGCTGATCGTCGGGCGCGGGCGAGCGGAGTCGCGCTTTGACCACGAGCTGGTGTTCACGGCCGCGGCGCACTTCGACAAGGCAATCGAAATGAACTCGAGGCCCGAGCGCCTCGACCCGCCCATGCGCCTGATGCCCGCGCTCCTCGAGTCGGGCGCCAAGGTGTCCATCGACTCCGACGCGCACGCGACCTGGCAGCTGGAGTGGCAGCCCTACGGCTGCCACCGGGCCGCCGAAGCCGGCGTGCCGATCGACCGGATCGTGAACACCTGGGCCGTCGACGACCTGCTCGCCTGGACCGGCTCGCACTCAAGCGCCGGAAGCGCCGGAAGCGGATAGCCGAGCGCCCCGTGGCGTCGTACAACAAAGGCATGACTGCGACGACCGACTCACCCCCCGCGCCCGTCGAGCTCACCGACCTCGTGGGCGCGGCCTGCCGGCGCATCGATGCCACCGACGACCGCGTGCCCACGGTCGCCGAGCTGGCCGACGAGGTCGGGGTGTCCCCCGACGTCCTGCGCCGGGCGTTCGCCCGCGTGCTGGGCGTCACCCCCCGCCAGTACGCCGACACCCGACGCCGCGAGCGCCTGCGAGACGGATTGCGCAGCGGCGACCAGGTGTCGATCGCGCTGTTCTCCGCGGGGTACGGATCGACCAGCCGTCTCTATGAGTCTGCGCACCACCACCTCGGGATGACGCCCGCGTCGTACAAGGCGGGCGGCGCAGGTGCGACCGTCATCTACGCGATCGTCGATTCGCCGCTCGGGACATTGCTCGTCGGTGTCACCGAGCGCGGCTTGTGTGCCGTCGACCTCGCCGACGACGAGCTCGAAGCCGACGAGCGGATCCACCACGAGTTCCACGCGGCCACCCTCGTTCGCGATGACGGCGCACTGCGCGAGATCGTCGACAATGTGCTCGACCGGATCGAGGGTCGCACACCGGCGCGCGATCTCCCGCTCGACATTCGCGGCACCGCGTTCCAGCGCCGCGTGTGGGAGGAGCTGCAGCGCATCCCGCTCGGCGAGACGCGCACGTACGGCGAGGTCGCGGCGGCGATCGGATCGCCCCGCGCGGTGCGCGCCGTCGGCACCGCGTGCGGCAAGAACCCGGTCGCAATCGTGGTTCCCTGCCACCGCGTGCTTCCCGCTGCGGGCGGCGTCGGCAACTACGGCGGCGGACCCCACCGCAAGCGCGAGCTGCTCCGCCGCGAGCACGCCCTCCCCGACGAGCTCATCGAGTCCTAGACCCGAACGATCACACCTTCGTTCGGCCCGAGCTCGAATGAGCCGTCGACGTGCTCCCCATCGCGGGCGCGGTCGGTGCCGATGAGCACGGTTCCACCCACGTTCGAGACGGTCGCGCTGGCATCGCCGAAGTTGATCGCTATGAGCGTGCCTTCGCCGCGACGCCATGCCCACAGCTCTCCGTCGGCGGTGTGCATCAGGTACGCGCCCCCGCGCAGGTCGGGGAGCTCACGTCGGAGGGTGATGACATCTCGAGTGAAGTTGAGCGTTGACGTGAGATCCGCACGTTGGTCGGCCACGTTGCATGCGCGCAGATCACCGAACGGCAGCCACGGCTCGACACCGGACTCGGTGAACCCGGCACCGTCGCTCGGGTCCCACGGCATCGGCGTGCGCGCCGCGTCGCGGTTCAACACCGGCTGGTACTCGACGCTCACCGGGTCGAGCAGGCGATCGAGGGGCACATCGGTGTCGGGCAGCCCGATCTCGTCGCCGTAGTAGAGGAACATGGTCCCCCGCAGCGCGAGCAGCATGAGGAGCGCGGCTCGGGTGCGAGCTGGATCGCCCGCCGCCCAGCGCGTCGGGAACCGCGACATGTCGTGGTTGCTGCCTGTCCACACGGGGGTGCAATCGGTTCGGAGCAGCTCCTCGGTGCGCTCCGCGAGCGCGCGCAGCCGCTGGATCTCGAACGGCGACGTGAGGAACGGGATGTTGAACGCCAGCGACAGCTCGTCGCCCTTCCCGTAGTAATCGACGACCTGCTCGATCTGGCCGACGAACGTCTCGCCTACAAGCATCCGCGACTCGTCGTACGAGTCGGCGAGCAGGCGCCAATGGCGGTACACGTCGTGCACTTCAGGTCGGTTGGCGTTGTAGAGCGTGACCTGACCGCGGATCTGGTCGAGCAGGAAGTCGCTGTCCGTCGGCGGTGGATTGTCGCGCAGCTCGCGGTCCTTGATGATCATGTGGGCCACGTCGATGCGGAAGCCGGCGACACCCCGGGCGAACCAGAACTTGAAGATCTCGTCGAACTCGGCGCCAACGTCCGGGTTCCACCAGTTGAGATCAGCCTCACCGGGCAGGAAGTTGTGCAGGTACCACTGGCCGCTGCCCTCGTCGAAGGTCCAGGCCGGCCCGATGAAGCTGCTCGTCCAGTTGTTGGGTGCCGAGCCGTCAGGCTTGGGATCGCCCCAGACGTACCAGTCGCGGTACTTCGACGTGCGTGACGAACGCGCATCGACGAACCACGGGTGGGCCACGCTCGTGTGGTTCGGCACGAGGTCGAGCACGATGCGGATGCCGCGGCGCGCGGCTTCGGCGATGAGCGCGTCCATGTCGTCCATCGTCCCGAGCTCGGGGTGCACGCCGTAGTAGTCGGCGACGTCATAACCCCAGTCCTCGTTCGGTGACGGGAACGTGGGCGACAACCAGATGCACTCGACACCCAACCATTCGAGATGCTCGAGCCGCGCCGTGATCCCGGGAAGATCGCCAACCCCATCGCCGTCAGAGTCAGCAAACGACCGCGGATAGATCTGGTAACAGACGCAGTTCCGCCACCACTCATCCATCAAGCGGAGCGTACGCGCCGGACGTTGCGGCGGCCTTTGCGGAGGGAGTGGGATTTGAACCCACGGAGGCTTTCGCCTCACCCGCTTTCAAGGCGGGACCGTTCGGCCGCTCCGGCATCCCTCCGGAGATCAGGCTAGGCGGGATCGATCCGATCGAAGCCGGTCAATGCGCGCAGCGCATCGGGGATCACGAACGCGCCACCGTCCTGGTAGTGCTCGAAGAGGAACACGAGCGTCCGACCGATCGCGCACGCCGTTCCGTTGAGGGTGTGCACGAACTCGCTTCCGCTGTCGGTCTTCACCCGCGTGCCCAGACGACGGGCCGAGTACTCGCGGTAGTTCGAGCATGACGTGGCCTCGCGGTACCGACCCTCCGAAGGGAGCCAGACCTCGAGATCGAACTTCTTGGCCGCCGACGCGCCGAGATCGCCGGTGGCGATGTTCACGACCCGGTACGGGAGGCCGAGACCTCCGAAGATCGCTTCTTCGATTGCGAGCAGCTGCTCGTGCTCGGCGTCGCTCTCATCAGGGGCCACGAAGCTGAACATCTCGATCTTGTCGAACTGGTGGACGCGGAAGATGCCGGTCGTATCCTTTCCGTACGTGCCTGCCTCGCGACGGAAGCACGTCGAGATCCCCGCGTACCGCTTCGGGAGCGCGTCCGCATCAACACGCTCACCGCGGTGCAACATCGAGAGCGGCACCTCAGACGTGCCCACGAGAAACAGCTCGCCGCCGTCGACCTCGTACACCTGCGCGCGGTCGGTCGGGAAGAACCCCGCCTCGATCATCGCCTCCTCGCGCACCATCACCGGTGGCACGACCGGCGTGAAGCCAGCCGCCACCAGCCGATCGGTCACCCACCGCACGAGCGCGAGCTCGAGCACCACGGCCTTGCCCATGAGCGACGCGAAGCGCGAGCCGCTCGTCTCCACAGCGTGACGCGTCTCGACGAACCCCATCGCTTCCGCGAACGCAGCGTGGTCGAGCGGCGGAGCGGACGTCTGCTCGCCGACCTCGCGCACGACCACACCGTCGTCCTCACCGCCGTCGGGCACATCGGGATCGGCGGGGTTCGGAATGTTGAGCACGAGATCTCGCAGGCGTTGCTCGAGCGCACCGAGCCCGTCCTCCGCCTTCTTGAGTTGGTCCTTGATCCGCGAAGCCTCGGCCTTGTGCGCATCGCGCTCGTCGGCGGGCGACCTCCCGATCTCCTTGGAGATCGCCTTCTGCTGGGCGCGTAGCTCCTCCACTGCGGTCCGCTGGGCACGCGCCGCGGCGTCGAGCTCGAGCACCTGGTCGAGCAGCCCAGGTTCGACGCGCTTGCGCTCGATGCCGGCGCGGTATGCCGAGTCGTCGCGCAGGCGACGAAGATCGATCACGGTGCTCGGTTCACGCGTCGCGTACCTGCGCGCGCAAGTCGTCGAGCCAGCTACTGGCCGACTTCCACGCCTTGGTCGCCTCGCGCCGATGCTCCTCGCCCTCTTCACCCGCCACGGGATACGAGCCGAGGAACTTCACGTCGGCCTGGTTGGCGACGAGGTTGCGCAGACAGTCGGCGACCACCTCGTCCTCGATGTGGCCACGAAAGTCGATGAAGAAGCAGTACTCACCGAGACCCTGCTTCGTCGGTCGCGACTCGAGCTTGGTCAGGTTGATGGCCCGCGCCGCGAACTCCTGGAGGATCGCCAACAGCGAACCCGGCCGGTTCTCCCGTTGGAAGCACACGATGGACGTCTTGTCGTGGCCGGTGGTCGGTGGGACACCCGTGCCGACGAGGACGAAGCGCGTCTCGTTCTCAGGGTGGTCCTCGATCTCGGACGCAAGCACCTCGAGCCCGGCAATCTCCGCGCCGAACTTCGTGCCGATCGACGCGAGGTCGGACTGGTCCGCTGCCGCCACCTGACTCGCGGCTTCGGCGGTGGAGTTCGCCGCCACGAGCTCGGCGTCGGGCAGCTTGCTCGCCAACCACGCGCGGCACTGACCGAGTGGGTTGGGGTGCGACACGATCGTGCGCACGTCAGTGAGCTTTGTCCCCGGTCGCGCACACAGATGCAACGAGATCGGCAGGTCGACCTCGCGTTGGATGAGGAGATCGGTGTCGAAGGCGAGCGTGTCGAGCGTGACCGTCACCGTGCCCTCGATCGAGTTCTCGAGTGGGACGAGTCCAACATCGACGTCGCCGCTCTTCACCGCGGTGATCACCTGCGGCACCGTGCGCAACGGCACCTGCTCGCCCCCCGACAGGTCGGGCTGCGTCAGCAACGCCTCCTCCGCGAACGTGCCGTGAGGCCCCAGAAACCCGACGCGCATCGCGACGATGGTAGTGGCGACCCTGCGCAACGCCTGGCTCCGTTTCCGAGACCTAACGTCGCGTGATGCGCTTCTGGACACTCGACGAGGCAACCGCGGCGCTCCCAGAGGTGCGCGCGCTGGTTGCCCGCCTACGCGAGCTCGTGACGTCGACTCGCGCGCATGCAAGCGGCAACGGTGCGAAGGCATCGGGCAACGGACACGGACCCGCGGTGCAACCCCAGAGCACCGAGCTCCGTGAAGTGCTCGAAACCCTCACCGACCAAGGCATCGTCGTCCGCGACCCCGAGCGCGGCCTCATCGACTTCCCCGCGCAAACCGCGGACGGCCGCACCTACCTCCTGTGCTGGCTCGACGGCGAAGACGCCATCACCTGGTGGCACTGGGAGGAAGACGGCTTCGCCGGGCGCACTCCGCTCTCGGAGCCGCCGGAGTAGGAGTCAGCCGTTCGCAGCGGAGACGGCGGCGCCGACGATGCCGGCTTCGTTGAGGAGGCGCGCGGGGACGAGTTCGGCGCGGGTCTGCAGGAGCGGCAGGAACTTCTCGTGCTTCTTGCTCACGCCGCCTCCGATGACGATGAGATCGGGCCAGTGCAACGCCTCGAGATGCGCGAGGTATTCGTTGAGGCGCTTCGCCCATTGCTTCCACGAAAGCTGCTCGCGCTCGCGCACCGTCTCGGACGCGCGCCGCTCGGCTTCCTTGCCGCGGATCATGAGGTGACCGAGTTCGGTATTGGGGAGCAGCTCACCGTTCACGAACAGCGCGCTCCCGATCCCGGTGCCGAGCGTGATCATCACGACGGTGTCGGTGCGGCCGCGCCCAGCACCGAACCGCATCTCGGCGATCCCGGCCGCGTCGGCATCGTTCATGACGGTGACCGGCACATCGCCGCACGCGCGTGACAGCAAGCCCGCCGCATCGGTACCGATCCACGACCGGTCGACGTTTGCCGCGGTGCTCACCACCCCGTCCTTGACCACCGCCGGGAACGTGGCGCCGAGCGGACCCGTCCAGTCGAAATGCTGCGCGATCTCCGCGACAACGGCCGCGACCGCTTCTGGCGTCGCGGGCTGGGGTGTGAGGACCCGATGCCGCTCCGCAAGCAGCTCGCCCGTCGTCGTGTCGACCGGCGCGCCCTTGATCCCCGTGCCACCGATGTCGATGCCCAGCTTGGTCGCCATCGCAATTCCCGCTCTCGGTGCCTGCGCCACCGGGCCGCTCCACCTCACTCCGACGAACGGCGCACTGCGCCGACTCTATTGGTCACCGTCGCAAGCGACGGTTCCTCCGGGTACCTGCGGCGCGGGCGCGCGCCTCCGACTTCCATTCGCCGCCGACACCCACTGCGGATGGGCGAGGATGGCACACCACGCCATCACGGAGAAGGGCCCGCGTGTGACGATCCGGATCGACGGGACTCCTGAGTGGCAGGCTCTGCTGGCGCATGCCGAGCACGCGCGGACGTTTCGCCTGCGCGATCTGTTCGCCGGTGATGCTCAGCGGGGCGAGCGGCTGACACTGGAGCTCGACGGGCTCTATGTCGACTACTCGAAGAACCTCGTCGACGTTGAGACCGTGCGCCTCTTGCTGGCGCTGGCCGAGCAGGCGGGTCTCGCTTCCCGTCGCGACGCCATGTTCGCGGGCGAGAAGATCAACGTGACCGAGGACCGCGCCGTCTTGCACGTTGCGCTGCGCGCACCCGAGGGCCAGCGCATCGAGGTGGACGGCGACGACGTCGTTCCCGAGGTGCACCGGGTGCTTCAGGCCATGGGTGCGTTCTCGGATCGTGTGCGGTCGGGGCGATGGACCGGCCACACCGGCCAGCGTGTCCGCAATGTGGTCAACATCGGGATCGGCGGCTCCGACCTCGGGCCCGCGATGGCATACGAGGCGCTCCGCGAGTTCTCGGATCGCGACCTCTCCTTCCGCTACGTGAGCAACGTCGATGCCACGGACTTCTGGGAAGCCGTGCGCGACCTGGATCCCGCCCAAACCCTCTTCATCGTGTGCTCCAAGACGTTCGGCACGCTGGAGACGCTCACCAACGCCCGCACGGCGCGCGACTGGCTGCTCGCAGGATTGAGCGCTGACGAGTCAGCGGTGGCGAAGCACTTCGTCGCCGTGTCCACGAACGCCGACCGGGTCCGGGAGTTCGGGATCGATCCCGCCAACATGTTCGAGTTTTGGGACTGGGTCGGCGGCCGCTACTCGTTCGACTCCGCCATCGGGTTGTCGCTCATGGTTGCGATCGGTCGCGACCACTTCTCCGAGATGCTCGACGGCTTCCACACGGTCGACGAGCATTTCCGAACCGAGCCCCTCGAGCGAAATGTTCCGATTGTGCTGGGGCTGTTGGATGTCTGGTACGCGTCGTTCCTCGGCGCGCAGAGTCAGGCGGTGCTGCCGTACAGCCAGTATCTCGAGCGCTTTCCGGCGTATCTCCAGCAGCTCGAGATGGAGAGCAACGGCAAGTCAGTCACGCTCGATGGTGATCCGGTGGGTTGGGACACCGGCGCGATCGTGTGGGGCCAGCCCGGAACGAACGGCCAGCACGCGTACTACCAGCTGATCCACCAAGGCACGCGACTCATCCCCTGCGACTTCATCGGGTTCGTGCATGCGGCGCACGAGCTCGGCAACCACCAGGACCTGCTGATGGCCAACCTCTTCGCGCAGACAGAAGCACTCGCATTCGGCAAGACCCGAGAAGAGGCCGAAGCAGAGGGCGTGCCGCACGAGCAGGTGCCGCACCGCACATTCGCCGGCAACCACCCGACGACGTCGATCCTCGCTGAGCGCCTGACGCCGCGCACGCTCGGCCAGCTCGTCGCGCTCTACGAGCACCGGGTCTTCACCCAAGGCACGATCTGGCAGATCAACTCCTTCGATCAATGGGGAGTCGAGCTCGGCAAAGCACTCGCAGAGAAGATCGTCCCCGAGCTCGAAGCGCCGGACGAACCCGACCTCGCCCACGACTCCTCCACGAACGCGCTGATCCGCCGGTATCGCCGACTTTCCTCATCTGGTGGGCCGGGGTATGACGAATGAACCGAGGCGGGAGATGACCTGATGCAACTTGGGATGATCGGGCTCGGGCGGATGGGGGCCAACCTCGTGCGGCGGCTCATGCTCGATGGGCACGAGTGTGTGGCCTACGACGTGAACGCCGACGCGGTGAAGGGGCTCGCGGGCGAGGGGGCGGCGGGAGCCGAAAGCCTCGACGACTTCGTCGGCAAGCTCGCGAAGCCACGAGCGATCTGGATCATGGTCCCGGCGGCCGTCGTGGAGCCGACGCTCGAGCAGCTCGTCCCGTTGCTCGACAAGGGCGACATCGTGATCGACGGCGGCAACTCCTATTACCTCGACGACCTCCGGCGCGCGCTCGATCTCGAGGAACGAGGCATCCACTTCGTGGACGTCGGGACGAGTGGCGGCGTCTTCGGACTCGAGCGCGGCTTCTGCTTAATGATCGGCGGCGAGGGGGCCGTCGTCGCGCACCTCGACCCCATCTTCGCCACGATCGCGCCGGGCGTCGACGCAGCGCCGCGCACACCGGGCCGCACCGGCGCACCGACTCCGGCCGAGCGGGGCTACCTCCACTGCGGTCCGAACGGCGCGGGTCACTTCGTCAAGATGGTGCACAACGGCATCGAGTATGGGCTCATGGCCGCGTATGCCGAAGGGCTCAACGTGCTCGAGCACGCCAACGCCGGGAAGGCACAGCAGACGGCGGACGCCGAGACCACGCCGATGCGTCATCCCGAGTACTACCAGTACGACATCGACCTGCCGTCCGTGGCCGAGGTGTGGCGGCGCGGGAGCGTGGTCGCGTCGTGGCTGCTCGACCTCGTCGCGCACGCGCTGAATGAGTCACCCGATCTCTCCGACTTCGGCGGCCGCGTCTCGGACTCCGGTGAAGGACGCTGGACCCTCGACGCCGCGATCGACGAGGGTGTGCCCGTCCCGGTGCTCAGCGCCGCGCTGTTCGGTCGCTTCGAGTCGCGCGGCGAGGCCGAGTACGCCAACCGGCTGCTATCCGCGATGCGCAAGGAGTTCGGCGGCCATGCCGAGAAGCCGGCTACGGGGCAGAACCGATGACCAAGCCGGTTCCGTCCGACGCCATCACCTTCTTCGGGATGACCGGTGACCTCGCGCACAAGAAGATCTTCCCGGCGCTCTACAACATGGCCAAGCGCGACGAGCTGCACATCCCCGTCATCGGCGTGGCGTCTTCATCCTGGACCGTCGAGCAGCTGCGCGACCGCGCCCGTGATGGGATCGAGCAGTTCGGCGGCGGGATCGACGACGAGAAGGCGTTCGGCCACCTCGCAGAGCTCCTCGACTACGTCTCGGGCGACTACGCGGATCTCCAGACCTACAAGACGTTGCGCGAGCGCTTGCGCAACTCGCAGCGCCCAGCCTTCTACCTTGCTATCCCACCGAGCTTGTTCCCGGTCGTTGTCGAGAACCTCGGCAAGGCCGAGTGCGCGAAGAACGCACGCGTCATCGTGGAGAAGCCGTTCGGGCGCGACCTCGAATCCGCGAAGCAGCTTAACGAGGTCCTGCACTCGGTGTTCCCCGAGAAGTCGATCTTCCGCATCGACCACTACCTGGGCAAGGAGGCGATCCAGAACATCATCTACTTCCGGTTCGCCAACTCGTTCCTGGAGCCGATCTGGAACCGCAACTTCGTGCGCCAGGTGCAGATCACGATGGCCGAGGACATCGACGTGCAGGGCCGGGGCCGCTTCTACGAGGAGGTCGGCGCGCTGCGTGATGTGGTGCAGAACCACCTGCTCCAGACCGTGGCGCTGCTCGCGATGGAGCCACCCGTCGGTCCCGAGGTCGAGGACCTGCGCGACGCCAAGGAGAAGGTGTTCGGTGCGATGCGCACCCTCACGCGCGCCGACATCGTGCGCGGACAGTTCGACGGCTACCGCGACGAGGACGGTGTTGCCGACGACTCCGACGTCGAGACCTACGCGGCGGTGCGCGTGTTCATCGACTCGTGGCGGTGGGCCGGGGTTCCTTGGTACATCCGCGCCGGGAAGAACCTCCCCAACACGTGCACGGAGGTCCGGGTCGAGCTCCACCGCCCGCCGCAGCGGGTGTTCGCCGAGTACGAGGAGCTCCCCCGCGACACGAACTACTTCCGGTTCCGGCTCAACCCGCAGGTACAGCTCGCGCTCGAGGCCCGCGTGAAGGTTCCAGGCGAGAGCTTCATTGGCCAGCCCATCGAACTCGCGTTCACCGAGCACCATCCCGATGAGATGACTGCGTATGAGCGCCTGATCGGTGACGCGATCGATGGCGAGAACCTGCTGTTCGCGCGGGAAGACGGCGTCGAGGAGGCGTGGCGCGTCGTCGACGACGTCCTCGTGCAGCACGACCGCGCGTATCCGTACAAGCCGCATACCTGGGGACCGGCCCAAGCCGAGGGACTCATCAAGGACTCCGACGGTTGGCACGACCCGGTTGTATGAGGCGAGCGTCCGCGGCGCAGGTACCCTGCGCCGAAGTGAGCCGGTCACCCGAGGTGGAGTTGAGCAGCCCGGCCCGACAGGGCCGGGAGTGGGCAAGGTGAGGCGAGCGCTCGCGGTCGACCTCGACGGCACGACGTGACCATGGAGCCGCTGCCGACGCCGAGCGCGTACGCCGTTGGCCCGTACTCACCGGCGGTGCGCGCGGGCGATTGGATCGTGATCTCCGGTCAGATCGGGATCGACCCCGGCACCGGGCAAGTGGTCAGTGGCGGTGTCGAGGCCCAAGCGCGACAGGCCTTCGCGAACCTCAGAGCCATCCTCGGTGACGGCGGTTGTAGCTGGGAACACGTGGCCAAGGTCACGGTGTTCGTGGCCATGGAGAGCCCGCAGTCGATGCAGGAAGTGAACGCGATCTACAGCGAGATCGTAGGCGAACACAGGCCGGCGCGCAGCACCGTCGGCGTCGCGTGGCTCCCGATGGGCGCTGCGTTCGAGATCGAGGCCTGGGTCCACAAGCCCCTCAACCGACCGGAGGCATGACGGAATGAGCGGCTACGGCGCACGTATCGTGCGCCGTAGCGAGCGTGGCCCGAGCGGCCCGGCCCGCAGGGCCGAGAGCGAAGAAGGCAATGAGCGACGACACGCGCGAGATCACCAAGACCGACGACGAGTGGCAGGGAGAGCTCGCGCCTGAGCAGTACCAAGTGTTGCGTCGGGCCGGAACGGAGCCGGCATTCACCGGCAAGTACTGGGACTGTCATGACGACGGCGTGTATCGGTGCGCGGCATGCGGCGCCGAGCTCTTCGACGCCACGACGAAGTTCGAGTCCGGCACTGGATGGCCCAGCTTTACCGAGCCGATGGTGGCCGACGCGGTGGAGATCCGATCCGACAGCTCCCACGGCATGACCCGCACAGAGGTCGTGTGCCGGCGCTGCGGTGGCCACCTCGGGCACGTGTTCGACGACGGACCGGGGCCCAACGGGCAGCGCTATTGCATCAACTCGCTCTCGCTCGACCTCACCCCACGCGACTGACCGCGACGACTCCGGCTGTCGGGCGAGCGTCGCGACCGTCGCGCGCGTGGAGGAACTCGGCGGCCGCCGCGGGAGGCAGCGCGGGCGCGACCACGTGTCCCTGCACGAGGTCGCAGCCGAGCTCGATGAGCGCGCCCAGCTGCACGTCGTCCTCCACGCCTTCGGCGACGACCTCGAACCCGAGGGCGTGCGCGAGCTCGATGACCGAGGCGACGATCGTGGTGTCAGGGCCCTCTCGGCCGAGGTCGGCAATGAACACCTGGTCGATCTTCACGATGTCGATCGGGAAGCGTTGGAGGTACGCGAGCGACGAGTAGCCCTTGCCGAAGTCGTCGATCGCGGTACGAACACCCAGGTCACGCAGTGCCTCGAGGCGCGTGCGCGCCACCGCCGGGTCCTCGACGAGCACCGACTCGGTGATCTCGAGCGTGAGGGCCTTGGTGTCGAAGCCTGTGACGTCGAGCACGCGCTCGACGACTTCGAGCAGTCCCGGTTGGGTCAGCTGACGGCCCGAGACGTTGACCGCGAGGCGCAGGGGCTGACCGGCGTGCTCAGTCCATTGGCGCGCCTCGCGACACGCGTGCTCCAGCACGTACGCGCCGATCACGGAGATGAGTCCGGTCTCCTCCGCGAGTGGCACGAAGATCGACGGGCTCACCGGACCGGTCGTGGCGCGGTTCCAACGGGCCAGTGCCTCGAAGCCCACGACCTCGCCGGTCTCGGGGCGGACCTGAGGCTGGTAATGGACGTGCATCTCTTCACGCTCGATGGCGTGGCGCAGCGCGGTCTCGGTCTCGAAGCGATCGGTGGCCCATGCACGCATCTCGGCGTCGAAGAGCTCGTAGCGTCCCCCGCCGGCTTCCTTCGCCCGGTACATGGCAACGTCCGCGTCACGCAGCAGCGTCGCGGCCGTGTCCTCTTGCTGTACGCGAAAGGCAACTCCCACGCTCGCGGTCACGAACGCCTCGGTGCCTTCGAGATCGAAGGGCTCGTTGAACGCGTGCACGATTCGCATCGCAAGCCGCACGCCACCCCTCGGGCCATCGAGGTCCTGCGCGACGATCACGAACTCGTCTCCGCCGAGGCGGCCCACGGTGTCGAGCGATCGGCCGCAGGTTTCGAGGCGGCGAGCAGCCTCGACAAGCAGTCGGTCGCCGGCTTCGTGTCCGAGACTGTCGTTCACGATCTTCACGCGGTCGAGGTCGAGATACAGGACCGCGAGGTCGGCGCCCGACCGCTGCGTGCGCATGACCGCTTGGTTCAAGCGGTCGAACAGCAACGTTCGGTTCGGCAGTCCGGTCAGCGCGTCGTGCGTGGCCTCGCGCGCCAACGCGTGCTGCACCTCCTTGAGCTCGGTCACGTCACGGGCGATCGCCGAGCAGTACTCCAGCGTTCCGTCGTGAGCGCGATGGCCGATCACGACCAGCGACATCGTCGTCGCGAGATCCGGGCCCACGAGCGTTGCTTCGCCGCTCCAGGTCCCGTCGCGAAGCACGGTCGGCAACGCCTCCTTGCGCACTCGATCACGAGACGCGGGGTCGAAGAGCTCGAAGAACGCACGCCCGATGAGCTCCGCCTCGTCGGAGACGCCGAGATACCGGCATCCGACACGATTGAGGTGGAGGAGCTCGCCGTTCGGATCGAACACGGCCACCACATCCGTGGCCGCCTCAAGCAGGGCGGTCAGCCGCTCGCTCGACTCGCGCGCCTCAACCTCTTCCGTCACATCGTTGGCGGCGATGAACCAGCGGCCCGAGATGATGTCCTGGTCTTCGCTCTCGCGCAGCGCACGAACCTGCGCGCGGAGATAGCGGACCCGACCGTCGGGGCGGATCGAGCGAACGGTGATCGTCTTGTCGATGCCGTGCTCCCACGTTGCGATGGCGGCCTCGCGGACCAGCTCACGGTCGGACTCGTGCACGAGGAAGAAGACGGTCCCGTCGCCACCGATGCGCGACCGGCCTACGATGGTGCGCGACGCGGGGTTGGCGAAGAGCACGTGCCCGTGCGCGTCGAACTCGGCAATGGCGATCGGTGAGTGCTCCGTGACGGCAAGGAGCCGCGCGTGTTCGGCCGCGAGACGCGTCTCGCTCGTGCGACGATGCTCCTCGGTCAGCCATCTCGGTTCCGGAGATGTTGAGCGAACGCTCCATCAGGTAGCGGTCGTCGTCGGCGTCGGTGTACGCCGCGCTCACGCGTCGCAGGAACGCTCCCCACTGGTCCGCGCCCGGTGGCGCCCCGGGCGAGAGCCCGAGGCGTCGGAGCTGCTTGGCCAGCTGCCGGTGGTGCGGAGACGCGTCGTGGTCGCTCAAGCCTCAGACACCGTCGTGATCGTCATCGTTTGGTTGTGGAGGTCGCAGGAGCCCTCCGCGTGCGGCGCGATCTCGCCATAGGAGTAGAAGCCCACGAGCGAGGCCGTCGGGGCGAGCGCCTCCAGCGTCGCTTCGATCTCTTCCTCGGTCCGCTCGCCGAGCACGAGCCGGCGCCCGACACAGCTGATCGCCACCGCCAGCTGTGGACCGTCGGAGGCCGGGAGGTCGCTCATGACCGCAGCCTGCATCGCGCCGTCGACGAGGCGGTCCTTGTTGGCGCGCATGAGCTGGGCACACCACCCCTGCGGAACATCGCCTGCAAACGTCATCGACTGCGCGGCTTCGTCGACCGCGAGGATCGTGCGCACGGTGCGCCGCGTCGCATCGCGCGCTTCGCGCACGGCCAGCGGGAACAGCAATGCCGTCGCCGGCAGGCCACTTGCGCGATCGCCGAGGTACTCCTTGTAGAGCTCGAGTGCCGGTCGGCCGTCGAGCTCGAAGAGGACGTTGCCGTCCGAACGCGTGATGCGGCGCTCCGGGCCGAAGATGTCCCAGCCGCCGAACGAGCCCGCGCCAACTTGGACCGCGTCGCCGTACAGCCCGACCGCGGCAATTGCCCCCGCGACAGGTTCGTCGTTCGCGAGCACCCACGTGCGTTCGAAGCGCTCGCCGTCGCCGGCAAGCCCGCCGGTGACGATGACGTCAGGCGCGAGACCGCTGGCGCACCCGCGCACCAGCTCGCTGCCGTTCACGAGGAGCCCGTCCGACAGCACGAACACCGCGCGCAGGTCAGGGGCGCTCAACGCCGCCGCTACCCCCTGTCCCGCCGCGTACGACGCTGACGGTCCGTCGACGGCGGCGGTTGTGGCCTCGACTCGGGTCTGGTCGAACCGGGCGATGCTCACGACGAGCGTCCGGTCGGTCAGCTCGTCGCCGAGGATCTGCCCGGCTGTGGAGCAGCCCAGCAGTCGCGCGGTCGGCAGGGCAGCCCGGAGGTCTTTGATCGGGCGCGGGTCGGCCCCGATCGCGGGATCGCCGAACGCGAGCACGAGTGTTGATTCGGAGTCGAGGTGCTCCGGAATGGGCGCCGACCACCCAGCGTCCATCCCCCACGACAGCGTGTCGAGCTCCATCGCACCCTCCCCACCGCCGACCGATGACGAGGGTGACATCGGCGCCAACAGCCGTCACATTGAGGCCCATGTGCGGCGCGCGGCGCCAGCGTGAGTGGAGCGAACGGAGGCGCTCGCCCAGGGAGCGAGCGCCCGCGGGGCGAGTATCCCGCGCAGCGAACGACCGAAGAGTGTGGGCTATCGACAGAACTCCACGGGCGTAACCGACCAGGTACTCCGGGCGCGTGGCCGCTCTCGAGTTCCCAGGCTAAGCCCTGGGGTTTCCCACCGGATCGAGCTCTCGCAGTTCGACGACCGACCTTTCGCCGTCGAGCTCGGGCTCGCGGGCGAACCGCCTCGGAGGACTCGAAAAGGCAGGCGGGCCCGCCACAGGATCGTGCCGCGGGACCGTCCGAGCGGACCACCGCCCGTATTGACGATCCGCGGAGCCCTTGGCGAGGATTCCCCCGTGCCCGAGCCGCGAGCGAAGAACCTCGGCCAGCCCGACCAGACGGTCGAGTTCCCTCGGCTGGTCGTACAGCAGGTCGATCTCGGCGACATCACGGTCGGATTGCTGAAGTCCGAGCCGGGCTGGCGCTGGTACGACGACGTACGCCCGCGGGTCGGCGGCGACTGGTGCGAGGCGCGTCACGTGGGTGTGGTGCTCTCAGGGAGCTTCGGGGTGACGATGCGCGACGGGACGAAGCTCGAGTTCGGTCCCGACGACGCGTTCGAGATCCCCAGTGGGCACGACGGCTACACGATCGGCGATGAGCCGTGCGTGCAGATCGAGTGGACGGGACTCCGCGCGTTCACGGGGTTCAGCCTCATGGGAATGTCGGGCCGGACGCTCGTGACGCTCCTCTTCACCGACATCGTCGACTCGACCGCGACCGCGGCGCGGGTGGGCGACGCGGCCTGGCGCGACCTGCTCTCGACGCACTACGAGGCGACAAGAACGGTCGTCGAGCAATACCACGGTCAGGAGATCAACACCACCGGCGACGGGCTCCTGGCGCGGTTCGACGGACCGGCAGCGGCGATCCACTGTGCTGCCGCGATCCGCCACACCGCGGAGCGTGAAGGGATCGCGATCCGCGCTGGCGTGCACGTCGGCGAGGTCGAGGTGGTCGGGAAGGACGTGCGCGGCATCGCGGTGCACGAGGCCGCCCGCATCATGAGCGCGGCCGGCCCGAACGAGATCCTCGTGTCAGACACGACGCGCGCGCTCGCCCGCGGCTCGAAGCTCGAGTTCCAGCCCGCCGGTGCCCGCACGCTGAAGGGCCTGGAAGGCGAGTGGGAGCTCTTCTCCTACGTCGACGCCGACACCGCCGAGGCGCCCTGAGGCTCGCGGTCGCCGGCTGTCTGACTTCTCTGCTCGACTCATGCACTCGCGTCTTCCGTTTCGACGGGTCTTCAGGGCCGCCAGCGATGATTTCGAGCTCCGACGGCTCCCCGGACAACCTCGCGCGGGCTAGTGATGTCGTGCGTGAGCCGAGTTCCGTCGGCGAACGTGTGTGTCAGCCGTGTGTGCGTAGGTAGGTGTGTGTGTGGGCGAGGGGGGACTTGAACCCCCACATCCTTTCGGACACAGGCACCTGAAGCCTGCGCGTCTGCCAATTCCGCCACTCGCCCGGAGCCGCCGGGAGGCGGCAAGTGGAGGGATGAGGCTACCAGCGGGTCCCGAACGCGCTCCCCGGAATGCCTCGCCGTACACTCGGCGCGGTGGGAATCCAGGCTTTCGAGAAACGGCTCGAGAAGCTCGTGGAGGGAACGTTCAGCAAGGCGTTCCGCAGCGGGCTCGAACCGGTCGAGGTTGGTCGAAAGGTGACCCGCGCCCTCGACGCGGAGCGGGCGGTCGGCGTCGATGGCGTTCCGATCGCACCCAACAACATCGGCGTGTACCTCTCCCCCGACGACTTCGAGCGTTTCACCGCATTTGCCGACGCCCTGGCGCGCGAGCTGGCCGAAGCGGCCCGCGAGCACGCCCGCGACGAGGGCTACCACTTCGTCGGTCCGGTCACGGTCACGCTCGTCGCCGACGAAGACCTCCGGGCCGGTGAGTGCGACATCGCGGCCGAGGTGCACGAGGGCATGCGCGTCGGCTCGCTCGTGCTCCCCGACGGGCGCCGCTATCCCCTTGGCGAGAAGCCGGTGGTCATGGGCCGCATGTCCGACTGCGACGTGGTGCTCGCCGACCCGCGCGCATCCCGCCAGCACGCCGAGATCCAGCCCGTCGGCCACGGCTTCGTGCTCTCCGACCTCGGTTCGATGAACGGGACGGTCGTGAACGGCACCCCGGTGCGCGAGCACCAGCTGTCTGACGGCGACGAGATCCGCGTCGGGAGCACGGTCCTGCATTTCGAGGCCAGCTAGCCCGCGGCGACTGTGGCTTCGAGCGCCCTGGGGGCGACGATCGGGGCAGAGCTGTCGCAGACTGCACTCGACGCACTCAAGTACCTCTTTCTCGCGCTCCTGTTCCTGTTCCTCGCTCGAGTCGTGCGCGTCGTCGTGCTCGAGCTGCGTTCGCCTGCCCTGGCCGGCGCGGGTGGAACGACGGGCTCGGGTGGCGGCAGGGCCTCGAAGCCGGGCGCGCGGCTCCGCATCGTGGAGCCCGTAGCCCGCAAGGGCGAGACGTACCCGCTGAACGACGAGCTGACGGTGGGACGCGGGGGAGGGTGCGGCGTCGTCCTCCCCGACGACCAGTTCGTGTCCACCGTGCACGCGCGGCTCTTCCGGCGCGGCGACGACCTCTTTGTGGAGGACCTGGGCTCGCGGAACGGCACGTTCGTGAACGGCAAGCCGGTGCAGGCACCCACCCGCCTCAAGCGGGGTGACCGCGTGCAGTTCGGCGAGACGGTTGGTGAGGTGCAGCGATGACGATCTACCTCGACATCGGGCAAGCCACCGACACCGGCAAGGTCCGCGATCACAACGAAGACGGCTTCCTCATCGACCCCGATCTCCGGCTGGCCGCGGTGGCCGACGGCATCGGCGGGCACCGTGGCGGTGAGGTCGCGAGCGCGACCGCACTCGACACGCTGCACGCGTCGTTCATCGAGCACGGTGGATTGCGTGACGCGGTGATCGCGGCCAACGACGCGGTGATCGCGCGCGCCGACGCGACTCCGGAGCTTCGCGGCATGGGCACGACGCTCACCGCGGGCGTCCTCGGCGACGACGACACGCTGCTCGTCGGCCACGTCGGTGACTCGCGCGCCTACCTCGTGCGAGACGGCGAGCTGTCACGCATCACCACCGACCACAGCCTCGTGGAGGAGCTCATCGCGGCGGGCGAGCTCACTGAGGAGGAAGCCGAGCGCGATCCACGTCGTTCCATGATCACCAGGGCCCTGGGACTCGAACCCGGCATGGTGGTGGATCTCTACCCCGTGCCGCTCCTGCCCGGCGACCGCGTGATGTTCTGCTCCGACGGGCTCACCACGATGGTCGGCGAAGACGCAATCGCCGACGTGCTCGGCTCGGAGGCCAGCCCAGATGCGGCGGCACACCGACTCGTCGATGCCGCCAACGCGGCTGGTGGCGTCGACAACACGACGGTCGTCGTGCTCGACGCGCTCGAGGCGCCGGTCGAGGTCGTCGACGACGGAGCGAGCGGTCGAGGACGTCGATTCGGGATCTTGCGGCGTCGCCGGTGAGAACCACCACCCCGCGCCGCAACGTCGAGCTGCGGCTCGGCCTGCTTGGCGTGGGCATCACGGCCTTTGGCTACGTGCTCGTGCAGCTGCCCGAGAAATCCGACCTTCCCGTCGACCTGTGGTTCTTCGTCTCCATCTTCATCGGCCTCTACGTGCTCGCCCACCTCTCGATCCGACAGTTCGCGCCGGACGCGGACCCGTCCCTTCTGCCGCTCGCCGCGTTCCTCAACGGCATCGGCTTCGTGACGATCTCGCGCCTCGACCCCGAGCTCGCGCGCACGCAGGTCGGCTGGATGGCGGCTGGCGTGGGCGCGTTCGTCGCGACGCTCGTCGTGGTTCGTCGCATCCGAACGCTGGAGCGCTTCCGCTACTCGTTCCTGCTGCTCGGCCTGCTCGCGTTGTTGCTCCCGCTCGTGCCGGGCATCGGCAAGACGATCAACGGCGCGCGGCTGTGGGTGGGCATCGGGCCGATGAACTTCCAACCCGGGGAGGCCGCCAAGGTCCTGCTCGTGATCTTCTTCGCCGCGTACCTCGTCGACAAGCGCGAGCTCCTCGCGAGCGGTACGCGCCACCTCGGTCGCCTGGTGCTGCCCGACCCGAAGCACCTCGCGCCCCTCTTGCTTGCGTGGGCGGTGTCGATCCTCGTGATGGTCCAGCAGAAGGACCTGGGCTCGTCGTTGCTGTTCTTCGCCGTCTTCGGGGCGATGCTCTATGCGGCAACGGAGCGCGGCGCGTACCTGTTGACCGCGCTGGTGTTGTTCCTCGGCGGCGCCGCCATCGCGCACAACCTGTTTTCGCACGTGCAGGACCGCGTGACCACGTGGCTCAACCCATGGGACGACGCGCAAGGCAAGGGCTTCCAGGTCGTGCAGTCCTGGTTCTCGTTCGGCACCGGCGGCATGTCCGGCACAGGACTCGGGCGAGGGAACCCGCAGCTGATCCCGAACTCGGCAACCGACTTCGTGTTCTCCGCGATCGGCGAGGAGCTCGGGCTCATCGGCACCGTGGCTGTGCTCGCGGCGATCCTCTTGTTCATCGGCTCTGGGTTTCGCATCGCCCTCGAGGCCGAGCGGCCGTTCCCGAAGCTGTTCGCCGCGGGTCTGACCGTGATCATGGGCATCCAGGCCTTCGTGATCATCGGCGGTGTCACCCGGGTCATCCCCCTGACCGGCATCACGCTGCCGTTCATCTCGTACGGCGGGTCGTCGCTCGTGGCCAACTTCGTGGTGCTCGCGCTGCTCCTGCGGATCTCCGATGACAACGCGCGGGCACGCTCCACAAGTCGACGCGGACGAGCCGGCTCGGCGCCGGCGGTGTCATGAACCGCGCCATCGGCCGCGTTGGCACGGCGGTTGTCGCGTTGATGCTCGTCCTCGTGGGGATGCTCACGTACCTCCAGGTGATCCACGCCGACAGCCTCGCCAACGACCCCCGCAACGTGCGCGGCGCGCTCAAGGACATCAACCGACCCCGCGGCCCGATCGTCACCGCCGACGGCACCGTGGTCGCCAAATCGACCCGCGTCAACGACAGGACCGAGTTCGACTTCCAGCGCAGCTACCCCGACGCGGAGCTGTTCCAGCAAGTCGTCGGCTACCAGTCGTTCGTGCTCGGCAGCATCGGCGTGGAGCGCACGTACAACGACGAGCTCATCGGCCGCGATCCGGAGCTCCAGATTCGTGGTCTCGACGATGCGATCCTCGGTGGGCAGGAGCCGGTCGGCACGGTCGTGCTGTCGGTGCGGGCCGATCTCCAGCGCGCCGCGGCCGACGCGCTCGGCGATCAGCGCGGCTCCGTCGTCGCGATCGACCCGCGGACCGGCGAGGTCCTCGCGATGTACGCCAACCCCACCTACAACCAGGAGCCGCTTGCGGGCCACAACACAAAGAAAGTGAACCAGTACTACCGGTTCATCACCGCGCTGGCGGACAAGCCGGACCTCGCGCGCGCGTACCGGGAGCGCTATCCACCCGGCTCCACGTTCAAGACGATCACCGCATCGGTCGCGCTCGAGAACGGCGTGGCCACTCCCGACCGCGTGTTCCCGGAGATCAGCTCACTGGACCTTCCGCAGACCGACCTCGAGCTCGACAACTTCGGCGGTCAGGTGTGCGGCGGCACGCTCGCGGTGAGCTTCCGGCGATCGTGCAACACCACGTTCGGCCAGCTCGGACTCGACCTCGGTGACGCCTTCGTGCCGGGGATGGAGCGCTTCGGGATCGGCGACGTGCCGCCGATCGACCTCGTTCCCGAAGCGGCGTTGAGCATCGGGCCGCGGCCGAACTCGTTCCAGGACGAGCAGCCCCAGTTCGCGCTGGCCGGGGTCGGCCAGGGACCGGTCGCCACGACACCGCTCGAGATGTGCCTCGCGGCGGCCGGGATCGCCAATGGAGGCGTGATCATGGAGCCGCATGTCGTCAGGGAGATCCGAGACGCCGACGACGGCCTCGTGCGTCGTATCGCCGCGCGCGAATGGAAGACCGCAGTGTCGCCCGCAACCGCGCAAGCGGTCGCGGCGATGATGGTCACCGTCGTGGAGGCCGGCACCGGCACAGCCGCGCAGATCGAGGGGGTGACCGTCGCTGGCAAGACGGGCACCGCACAGACTGATTCCGGCGATCCGCACGCGTGGTTCGTGGCCTTCAGCCCGGCCGGACCCGGTCAGATCCCCGAGATCGCGATCGCCGTGATCGTCGAGCACGGGGGGAACGCGGGCAGCGAGGCCACCGGTGGACAGGTCGCCGCCCCCATCGCCGCCGCGGTGATGCGGGCGTATCTCGGTCGCTGAGGGCGCAAACCGGCACGACCGAAGGTCGCGGGCGTCGAAAACTAACGTGGGGTCCGGATGACGCAGGTCGCAGACGTCTATTCCGGCCGATACGCCATTGAACGGGCGATCGCGCGCGGCGGTATGGCCGAGGTGTTCCTCGCGCGCGACCAGTACCTCGACCGCTCGGTCGCGGTGAAGATCCTGTTCCCCGAGTTCGCTCGTGACCCGGCGTTCGTGGAGCGCTTCCGCCGTGAAGCGCAGAGCGCGGCGATGCTGAACCACCCGAACATCGTCGGGGTCTACGACTACGGCCAGGAGCGCGGCAGCTACTTCATCGTCATGGAGTACGTGGAAGGCCGCTCGTTGCGCGACATCCTCCGCGACGAAGGGCCGCTGCCGGCGATGACCGCGGCCCGCATCACGGCCGAGACCGCCGCGGCGCTCGACTTCGCCCACCGCCACGGCGTCATCCACCGCGACGTCAAGCCCGGCAACGTGCTCATCACGCAGTCGGGCCAGGTGAAGGTGGCCGACTTCGGGATCGCGGCCAACCCGACCGACGCCAAGCAGGGGCTCACGCAGACCGGTTCGGTCATCGGCACTGCGACGTACTTCTCGCCCGAGCAGGCGCAGGGGTACCAAGTCGACGGGCGCACCGACGTGTACGCGCTGGGTGTCGTGCTCTACGAGATGCTCACCGGGCAGCCCCCGTTCACGGGTGAGAGCCCGGTAGCCGTCGCGATGAAGCACGTGCGCGAGCAGCCGGTGCCGCCCAGCGAGTTCGTTCCCGACCTGCCTCCCGACCTCGAGCGCATCGTGCTCAAGGCGATGTCGAAGGATCTCGCGACGCGGTACCAGTCGGCCGAGGAGCTGCGCGCTGACCTCGTGCGCTTCGGGCGGGGTCACCCCGTCACCGCGCCCGCGGCCGGCGCCGGGTTCGCGATCGACGAGCTCGACGAGGCGCCGACCATCGCGACCTCACGCGCGCCGGTGCCCGCGGCCGCGGCCGAGATGTGGGACGAGCCGCCGCGGCGATGGGGTCCCGTCCTCGCGGTCGTCCTCGGGCTGGGGATGCTCGCCGCCGTGATCGCGTTCGCGCTGTTCTCGGGCAGCAACCGCCCGACCGGGAGCGGCGGAGCCACCATCGAGGTGCCCAACGTGGTCGGCGACGGCTACACCGATGCCGAGGCAGAGCTCATCGCCCTGGGATTCAAGGTCGAGCGCCTCGACGAGGTCAGCGATCAACCGATCGACCAGGTAATCGGCCAGAACCCCGAGGGTGGCCGCCTGGCCCGCAAGGGCCGGACCATCGTGCTCACGGTGAGCGGGAAAGACGTGACGATCCCCAACCTCACCAACCTGACCTGGGAACAGGCCCAGGCCGAGCTGATCGAGCGCGGGTTGGTCCCCGTGAAGGTCGACGTCGAGGATCCGGCCAAGTTGCCGAACACGGTGATCTCGACCGACCCGCCGGTCGGGTCGAAGGTCCCGAAGGGCTCGCAGGTCAAGGTCAACGTGGTCAAGGAGCCGCAGATCGCGATCCCACCGGTGGCGGGCATGGACCAGGCCACCGCGCAGAACACGCTCACAACGGCGGGCTTCTCGGTGACGGTGACCGCGCAGCCCCACGACACGATCCCGGCCGGCACCGCCATCGCCACCAACCCGCCCGCGGGGACCAAGGCTGACAAGGGCAGCGCGGTGACTCTGCTGGTGTCGTTGGGTCCGACGACGGTCCCCGTGCCGAACGTGATCGGCCAGGGCTGCAACGCCGGCGCGAGCCAGCTGACCGCCGCCGGGTTCAACGTGTCCATCACCGGCCTCCAGAGCGGGACCGTGACCGCCCAGAATCCGAGCAGCGGCAGCTACCCGCCCGGGACCACGGTCTCGCTTACCTGCGTCTGACCACGTCCCGTCGCGTCTCCCTCTCCGACTGGTACGAGGCGCACGGGCGCCACGACCTCCCCTGGCGCGCGACGCGCGATCGCTGGGCGGTACTGGTGTCGGAGGTGATGCTGCACCAGACCCAGGTGCCGCGGGTCGAGGGTGCGTGGCTCGACTTCATCGCGCGCTTCCCCACCCCGCAGGCGATGGCCGATGCCGGCCCCGGCGCGGTGATCGAAGCGTGGGGCCGGCTCGGATACCCGCGACGCGCCCGCCGGCTCTGGGACTCCGCGGTGCGCATCGCAGAAAACGGGTGGCCCGACGACCTCACCGACCTGCCCGGCGTCGGGCGCTACACGGCGAACGCCGTGCGCACCCAGGCCGACGGCTCCGACCTACCCGCCGTGGAGGTGAACATCCGCCGGGTCGTCGAGCGCGTGAACGGGCGCCGGCTCACCGACCGCGAAGCCGAAGCGGCGATGATCGACGTGGGGTCGCCGATGCTCGGTCGCGACCGCCTGCTCGCGCTGATGGACGTGGGCGCCCGGTTGTGCCGTCCCCACGAGCCGCGCTGCACCGAGTGCCCGCTGGAAGCGCGCTGCGCGACGCGCGGCCCGCTCGAGGGCGTGACCGGCCCGCGCCAGGCCCCGTTCGAAGGCTCGTTCCGTCAGCAGCGCGGTGCGGTGCTCGCTCGCCTACGCGCGGGACCCACCCCGGTGGCACTGCTCGACACGCGGGCGTTGCACTCATTGGTCACCGACGGCCTCGCGACCATCGAGCGCGAGACCGCGAAACTGCCCTGAGCTACGCCACCGCCGGAGCAACACGGCGCAGGAAGTTTCGCACCAGCTGGTGACCCGACTCCGTCAGGATCGACTCCGGATGGAACTGCACACCCTCGATCGGGTGCTCGCGGTGGCGCAGTCCCATCACGAGCCCGTCTGCGCTCTCGGCCGAGATCTCGAGTGATTCGGGCACCGAGTCGCGCTCCACGACGAGCGAGTGGTACCTGGTCGCGGTGAACGGGTTCGGCATCCCGTCGAAGATGCCGCGACCGTCGTGCTGAATCTCTGACGTCTTGCCGTGCATCACTTGCGGCGCGCGCACCACGTCGCCGCCGTACACCTGACCGATGCACTGGTGACCCAGGCACACGCCGAGCACGGGGACGCCACCCTCGCCGAACACTCGGATCGCCTCGTTGGACACGCCGGCGTCCTCCGGACGGCCCGGCCCGGGCGACACCAGCACGGCATCGGGCGCGAGGGAGACGAGCGCGTCGAGGTCCACGTCGTCGTGACGGTGCACGAGCGGCTCGGCACCCAGCTCACCCAGGTACTGCACGAGGATGTAGACGAACGAGTCGTAGTTGTCGATCACGAGGACGCGCGCACCCACGACGTGCACGGTACCTGGGTCCCCCTAGCCGACCGTATGGATTCGCCTACAGTGCGCCGCCGTATGGCACGACTGCGACGACGGAAAGCGCCGGTGAAGGCACCGCCGCCGGGGCGCTACACCCCACCCCAGCCCAAGACGGCCAAGGAGTCGCCGCTCTGGGTGCCGTCGACGATGTTCGCAGCGTTGCTCGTGGGCGTGATCGTGATCGTCGCCAACTACCTCGCCCTGCTCCCCGGAGGCGAAGCGCAGAACTCCTACCTGTTCGTCGGCCTCGGCATGCTGATCGGCGGCTTCGTACTCTCCACCCAGTACCGCTGATCCGCCGAAATCCCACTGCTGTAACTTCCCACAGGGTTTCCACAGTCTGTGGAGAAGA
>JBBECS010000021.1 GCA_040881685.1 Acidimicrobiia bacterium
GCGTCGAGTGACGAAGACTTCATGAAGGCAATGCTCCCCGCCTGGACGGGCTAGTCGCAGCGACCGCCCCAGGGGCGGCTGCCCTGCCACTGGTAGAGCTCCCAACCCATGTCGTCCTGGTCGTACTCACTTGCGGTGTGCGGTGGGACGCCGACCAGCTCGGATCGTCCGGCATGGTTCGCAGTGCTGTTCCAAGTCGACTGGAGGAATTGGTACGCACCCATGTACGGCCCATCGGGGTTGTACGAGGTGTAGCTCCCTTCGTGCGCGCGGGTGCACACGAGGAATGGGTGGAAATGTTGCGGGTGCATGCCTGGGGTGGGCGTGTAGTCCACGGGTGCGCCAGGAGGCGCGGCGCCGCTACCGGTCGGGTTCACCGGTCGCGGTGGCTGTGCGCGCAGCGCGCGAGCCCGGTCTTCGGCGGCCTGCAGCTTTGCGTCGATGTCGCGACCGAGCGCTAGGAGGTCGTCGAGCACGGTCTGCTGCGCCTCGCGAGCCTGCTGGAGCTGCGCACGCTCAACCTCGAGCTGCTCGGTCACCTGGAAGAGATCCTCGAACAACTCGTGATCCTGCGCGTTGAGCTGGTCGAGGAGGTGCGTGCGTCGCATCAGCGTCAGCACGTCGCCCGTTCCAAGGATCGGGCTCAATCCGCTGCCTGGGCGCATGTACGCGGCGACGGCACGCTTCTTGGCCCGGTCGCGGAGCTGGCGACGGCGCTCGGCGAGCTCGGGGAGCCGGGTCTGGATCTCGCCGATCTGGGCCTCGAGTGCCTGGGCCTGTGCGAGCGTGTCGAGAAACGCCGCGGACGCCGCGTCGGCCTGGGCGCGCAACGCCGCGACCTCGGCCTCGGCATCGGCGAGCGAGCCGGCGCTCGCCACGGAGGCGGGGAGGAGCACGCCGACGACGAGCACGGTCGCTCCCAGCCCGACGGCCGCGCGCGTCCAACGGCTGCGTCGGTCGGGGATGGGGCGCACGCGGGGACTCCTCAGGAGAGCGGCGGGGTCAGTCCCAGGGCCCGCACGCCGGGTCGCGGGGCGAGCTCTCGGGAATCGAGGGTAGCCCGGGACGCTCCGGCTGAAGCCCTTGAGCCGGTAGGGTGGAGCCACGACGCCCTGGCGGGGCGGCTCCTTCGGGGGGACACCTCATGCGCACACCGTGGCTTGCCGTCATCCTGGCTGCATTCGTGGCTGGAGCGGGAACCATCCTGCTTGCTGATCCCGGCACCACCGAGCCGCGTGTGCTCGTCACGCCAGCCGCATCTTCGGGCCACGCCGGTCACCCGACCGCCATCAACGGTCAGAAGATCACGGGCGTCAAGCTCCAGGACATCGCGCACGAGTCGGAGCCCGACCAGCCGCTCAGCACCGAGGAGCGCGCGTTGGTCGCCGCGCAGCTGGTCGTGGCCCGTGACACTGCGATGCGCTACCCGACCGTCGCCGACGCCGAGGCCGCGGGCTACTACCTCGCCGGGGGCTTCGCACCGGGTAGCGGGGCGCACTACGTGGGCGGCAGCCTGGGTGCCGATCCGATCGACCTCGAGCATCCCGGCTCGCTCATCTACGAGGGCATGAACCCCGAGTCGAAGATCGTGGGCCTCATGTACCTCGGTGGCGGAGCCGACGCGCCCGAGGGCTTCGTCGGACCGAACGACCACTGGCACCGCCACAGCAATGTGTGCGTGAAGTTCGGCACTGGTCCTGGGGGCTCGCTCGAGGTGCCGTTCCCGGCCGACGCAGACGTGACGGCGAAGATGTGCCGGGACGTGGGGGGCAGCTTCATGACGATCACCACGTGGATGGTGCACGCGTGGGTCGTTCCCGGGTGGGAGAGCCCGCTCGGCGTCTTCTCGCACGACAACCCGAACATCCGCTGCGCGGACGGCACCTACAACACCGACAAGGCTGGGTTCTGCGAAGGCGTGTAAGAACGCAACCTCTCGAGCCGCCGCCGACGCGGTGGCAGCTTCCTGATCCAACCGAGGCCGACGACGATGTCGTCGGCCTCGGTGCTGACCTGGAGCCGGGCACGCTCCTCGCCGCGTACCGGGGCGGCCTCTTCCCGATGCGGCTGCGGGGGGGCGGACCGATCGCCTGGTGGTCACCCGACCCGCGCGGCGTCATCCCGCTCGACGGCTTACATGTCAGCCGCTCGCTCCGGCGCTCGTGTCGCCAGTTCGAGATCCGGGTCGACACGGCGTTCGCCGACGTCATCCGCAGCTGCGCAGATCCGTCGCGCCCGTCCGGTTGGATCGACGACGAGTTCATCGCCGCCTACACGCGGCTGCACGAGCTGGGTTGGGTGCACAGTGTCGAGGCGTGGACGCGTGACCCCGAGCCCGAGCTCGCGGGCGGCGTGTACGGCGTCGCGATCGGTGGCCTCTTCGCCGGCGAGTCGATGTTCCACCGCCGTACCGACGCGTCCAAGGTCGCGCTCGTGGGTCTCGTCGAACGTCTTCGAGCCGGCGGTGCCAGAGTGTTCGACGTCCAATGGCAGACCGAGCACCTCGCCTCGCTCGGCGCAGTCGAAGTGTGTCGGGCCGACTACCTCCGAGAGCTGGCCGGCGCGGTTCGCCGGCCCCAACTCTCGTTGGAGTGAACGGTCAGACTGTTGGCGGCGGAGGTGTCGGGTTCCCCACGACCTTGTTGAAGCTGTCCTGGATGATTGCTCCGCCGATGATCCCGAGCAGGAAGATCAGGATGAACGCGATTGGAGCGTTCATCTTCTCGGCCGTGACCTGCTCCACACCCTGGGAGTACTTCCAGAGCCAGTAGATGTTCACGAAGACGATGCCGTAGATCCCGAGCGTGAAGAGCGCCAAGAAGAAGACGCCGATGGGGCTTCGCTTTGTCATGCCGTCGGTCTACTTGCCACGGTGTTTCAACTGCAACCCGATGTGATCTTGATCTTGACCTTTGTGGACGGCCAGGCGGCGATATCTCTCGCCGCCTGGCAAAGCTAGGACTCGCGATCAGCGGCGACGGCGTCGAGGAGTGCGTATTCGGTCTCGGTGTCCGGGGCGTCCTCGTACTCGATGACGCCGATCTCGGTGAAGCGATCACGCAGCCATCCGTCGCCGGCGTCGAGCAAGCCGAGCTTCTTGCAGTTCGGGACGATCTTGGAGAACAGCGCGGCCTGGAACGGGTTCACTCCTGGCTTGCGCACCTCGAAGAGCATGCGCGTGATCATCTCGCGCTCGACGCCGCAGCGCTCCCACACCGCGTGCATCATCAGCCGGTCGCGCATGCGCAGGCCGGCCTCGAACGCGAACTCCTGACGCTCCTTGATCTCGGCCGCACCCAACCCTTCGTAGTACTCCTTGAGCGAGAGCACGCCGAACGCAACGTGACGCGCTTCGTCGCTCATCACGTAGCGGAGGAGCTTCTTGAGCAGCGGCTCGGTGGTCACCGCGTGCATGAACCCGAACGCGGCGAGGGCGAGTCCTTCCACCATGATCTGCATGCCCATGTAGGTCATGTCCCAGCGGTCGTCGCCGATGATGTCGTCGATGAGCAGCTGCAAGGCCGGGTTGACGGGGTAGTGCCCGTCGAGCTTGGTGTCGAGGTAGCGAGAGAAGACCTCGACGTGGCGAGCTTCGTCCATCACCTGCGTTGACGCGTAGTACTTGGCGTCGATCCACGGGACGGTCTCGACGATCTTGGCCGTGCAGATGAGCGCGCCCTGCTCACCGTGCAGGAACTGGCTCATGCGCCAGTTGAACGCCTCGACCGCGAGGTTCGTCCACTGCGCATCGGTCCAGGTCTTGAGCGGCGAGTTCGGGAGGTCGATGAGCCGTTGGCGCAGGTGGGCGATCGCCGACTGCATCTCGCGGGCGACGGACTCGACGTCGACGTCGATCGACCAGTCCAGGTCGGTGCTGCCATTCCACTGCGACGTCTTCGCCCGCTCGTAGAGCTTGGACAGCGCGGCGCGGCTGCGCTCGTAGTCCCACGTGAAGATGCAGTCGGCGCCCACGGCCGTGGTGTGGGCGAGCTCGCCGAAGTCGATGGCGTCGTCGGCGAGGATGGACTCGATGCTGTTGGCGTCGTCGCGCCCGAGTGCCTTGAAATCCACACTCATGGTCGACTCCGCTCCGCTCTACCGGCCATCCGGCCAGCGCTCCGCTGCGTCTCGCTGACTTTGGCCATGTGCGCCCCTCCGCTCCGCGGGTTACTCCACGGTAGCCTGACGCCTATGGCGGTGATCACCGTGTACCACAACCCT
>JBBECS010000022.1 GCA_040881685.1 Acidimicrobiia bacterium
CCCCCCCCCCCCCCCCCCCCCCCCCCCCCCCCCCCCCCCCCCCCGCGACCAGAGTGGTGGGCCATTAGGTCGACGATCGGACCGACAACGTGGCGGGACGGCTGGGGCCGGGCCGCAGCAAAGGAGATGTAGTGATGGAGCGTGACGAAGCACTGACGGCGCTGCGCGAGGTTGCCGTCGAGGTGCTGAGCGTCGAGCCCGACGTCGTCGCTGACGCGGCTCGATTCAAGGAAGACCTCGACGCGGACAGCCTCGACCTGGTCGAGCTCGTCATGGGCCTGGAGGAGCGCTTCGACATCTCGGTGCCCGAAGAGGATCTCGAGGGTGTCGACACCGTCGGCAAGGCCGTTGACCTGGTGCTGGCCAAGGTGGCCGCCAAGGCATGAGCGACGCGCTGACCGATCATCGCGGCCGCCCGCGAGTCGCCGTCACCGGGTTGGGGGTCAAGACCCCGGCCGGCACCGACGTCGACTCGTTCTGGGCAACCATCCGCGCCGGTCGGCCGACCGCGGGCCCCATCCAGGCCTTCGACTCCTCCGACCAGCTCGTGCACTTCGCCTGTGAGGTGCACGACTTCGATCCCGAGACGTACCTCGGACCGAAGGAGGCGCGTCGGCTCGACCGCGTGACCCACCTCGGCTTCACCGCGGCGATCGACGCACTTGCCGACGCCGGTGAGGTGAACGCCGACCCAGGACGCTGCGCGGTGATGGCGTCGACGGGGATCGGTGGTCTCAGCACCCTCGAGGACAACTGCAAGGCGTACTTCGACCGTGGTCCGTCACGTGTCAGCCCGTTCTTCGTGCCGATGATGATGCCCAACGCCACTGCCGGTGTGATCTCGATGCACCTCGGCTGGACCGGTCCGGCGTTGTGCATCGCTACCGCGTGTGCCGCTGGCACGAACGCGATCGGCGAAGGTGTCCGCCTCATCCGCGACGGCTCGGCCGACGTGGTGTTGGCGGGTGGCACCGAGTTCCCGATCACACCGATCACGATCGCCGCGTTCGCTCGTATGGGCGCATTGAGCAGCCGGCACGACAATCCCCAAGGCGCCTCGCGCCCGTTCGACGCGAATCGGGACGGCTTCGTGATCGCCGAAGGTGCCGGCTTCGTTGTGCTCGAGTCGGTCGAGCGCGCTCGCGCCCGCGGCGCGCGCATCTACGGCGAGGTCGCCGGCTACGGGCGCAACTCCGACGCGTACCACATCACCGCGCCCTCACCCGGTGGCATCGGCGCTGCCGCGTGCATGCAGCAGGCGATCGATGACGCCGGCGTCGCACCGAGCGAGATCGGCCATGTGAACGCGCACGGAACGTCCACCGAGCTCAACGATGCATCGGAGGCCGAGGCGATCCGCAAGGTGTTCGGCGACGACACACCGCCCGTCACCTCCAACAAGGGATCGCTGGGCCACATGATCGCCGGGGCCGGTGCCGCGGAAGCGGTTGCCTCGTTCTTGTCGATCCGCGACGGCGTCGTACCGCCCACTGCGAACATCGAGCGGGTTGGAGACGACATCGGACTCGACGTGGTGTCGGGCACCGCGCGCGAGATCGGTGCCAAGCCGGTGCTGTCGAACTCGTTCGGCTTCGGCGGACACAACGCAACCTTGGTGTTGATCCCGAGCGCTTGAGGGAGATCCGACCCCCCACGCCGCTCGTTGGGCAGCGCAGCGATGCTGCAACCGCATCGCTCACGGAGATCGATGGGCGCTCGGTCAGCACCTTCCGGATCGAGGGCGGCAAGCATGTGGGCGCGATCGGTCCGCCCGAGGGTGAAGTGCTCCAGCGCGCGGTCCGCGTCGCCATCGATCTCGGCATCCCCCTGGTCGGCACGATCGCATCCTCAGGTGCAGACGTGGTCGAGGGTGTCGCTTCGCTCCACGCCTGGGGGCGCGTCGCGCGCGGGCTCGTCGATGCCTCAGGCGTCGTCCCGACCATCCTGAGCGTCGTCGGCCCGTGCGTGTCCGGACCGGCCTTGCTGCTCGGCATCGCCGACGTCGTGGTCATGACCGACGATGCGTTCGCCTACGTCAGCGGACCAGACACCGTGCGCGCGTTCACGGGGATCGATCTCGACAACCGAACTCTCGGTGGATCGGCGCTCCATGGTACGCGCAGTGGCGTTGCGTCGTTCGTCGTCAGCGACGAAGGCGCGGCTCGTGACGTGGTTGCCGCGGTGCTCGAGTACCTGCCGGCCAACCACATGGACGATCCGCCGCGATTCGTGACCGCGGATCCCGTCGACCGCGACTGCGCAAAGGCTGCGACCGCCGTACCCGGACGACCCAGCGCGTCGTACGACATGCGTCTCGTGATCGAGGACGTGCTCGACGAGGACTCGTTCCTCGAGCTGCGGGCGGCGCATGCGGCAAACCTCGTGACGGCTCTCGGCCGACTCGACGGGCAACCGGTGGGCATCGTGGCGAATCAGCCGAACCAGCGAGCGGGAACGATCGACATCGAGGCGTCAGAGAAGGCGGCTCGCTTCGTGCAGTGGTGCGACTGCTTCAACCTCCCGATCATCACGTTTGTCGACACGCCAGGATTCGAACCGGGCAAGGACTTGGAGTGGCGCGGGATGATCCGTCACGGGGCTGAGCTCGTGTACGCGTACGCCGCGGCATCGGTACCGCGTGTTGCGGTCGTGCTGCGCAAGGCATACGGCGGTGCGTACATCGTCATGGATTCCAAGGGTCTCGGGAACGACTGGTGTGGTGCCTGGCCCACCGCGGAGATCGCGGTCATGGGTGCACCGGGAGCGGTCCAGATCCTGCACGGACGGCGCTTGGCCGGGATCACCGACTCGGATGCTCGCAACCGTGAGCAGAGCGCGTTGGTGGAGGAGTACGAGGAGCGCTTCGCAAATCCGTACGTTGCAGCCGAACGCGGCTTCGTCGACGAGGTGCTCGCAGCGGTGGATACGCGTCGCGCGGTCACCGCGGCGATCCAACGGCTGTCGACCAAGTCGGAGGCGCGACCTCACCGGCGGCACGGCAACACACCCCTCTAGACTCCGTCGTTCATGCTGCTCGAAGGCAAGCGCATCCTGGTCACGGGTGTTCTCAACGACGCGTCGATCGCTTTCTCGGTCGCGCGCCGCGCGCAGGAGGAAGGTGCGGAGGTCGTACTCACGTCCTTCGGCCGGATCATGAGCCTGACCAAGCGCGCTGCGAAGCGTCTCCCATCCGAGCCAGAGATCATCGAGCTCGATGTTTCGAGCCCCGATGACCTCGAAGCGCTCGCTGGTCGCGTGGGAGGCCACGTCGATGGCGTCCTGCACGCGATCGGCTTTGCACCAGAGTCGTGTCTCGGCGGCGGCTTCCTCGACGCACCATGGGACGACGTGGCCATCGCGCTCCAGGTCTCGGCGTACTCGCTCAAGTCGCTCTCGGTCGCCGCGCTCCCGATGATGGACCGCGGGGGCTCGATCGTCGGCCTCGACTTCGACAACACCCAGGCGTGGCCGATCTACGACTGGATGGGCGTTGCGAAGTCTGCGTTCGAGTCCACCGCTCGCTACTTGGCGCGGTACCTCGGACCGCAGGGGATCCGAGTGAATCTCGTCTCGGCCGGGCCCGTGCGAACGATGGCCGCACGAAGCATTCCTGGCTTCGAGCATTTCGAAGAGGTCTGGGCCTCACGCGCGCCGCTCGGGTGGGATGTGAAGGATCCCGAACCGGTCGCGCAGGCGTGCATCGCGCTTCTGTCCGACCTCTTCCCCGCGACGACCGGGGAGATGCTGCACGTCGACGGCGGCTTCCACGCTGTGGGAGCGTGATGGTGAGCTCACTAGGGGGCGCGTGATGGCCAAGAATCTCTCGACCGACGAATGTCTTGCGCAGGTACCACTCTTCAAGGACCTCTCGAAGAAACACCTCCAGCACATCGCATCGCTCGCGACACGGCTCGATCTCCCGGCCGGACGGGAGCTGACCACCGAGGGCGCGACGGGGCACGAGTTCCTCGTGGTCCTCGACGGTGAAGTCGAGGTCCGGGTCGGCGATCGGGTCGTCGCCACGCGCGGACCTGGTGAGTTCTTCGGCGAAATCGCGTTGCTCGAGCATCGACCTCGAACGGCGACCGTCGTCGCGAAGACTCCGGTCGTCGTCGAAGTGATCGGTCAGCGCGAGTTCACCACGATGCTCAACGACGAGCCCGAGGTGAAGGCGCAGCTCGAGGCGGCGATGGCGCAGCGCCT
>JBBECS010000023.1 GCA_040881685.1 Acidimicrobiia bacterium
GCATCACCTTGCCAAGGTGAGGGTCGCGGGTTCGAATCCCGTCGTCCGCTCCAAGTTCTCGGTGTGACACAACGCTTCTGAGGCGACTCCCCGAATCGCACCCGTGGAAGTTGCCCATGAATTGCCCATGACTTGCCCATCAAGTCGACGGCTGCCATGGCGATTCGATTGGCGTGACAGGCGGGTCCACGTCCTGACTCGGTTCATGGCCGTCTTCGAGTCGGTGGTGGTCGAGGCGCAGCGTGCGATCGCTCAGGTTGTGGGCGGTAACAGCGTCGTGGGTGATGACGACGAACGCGATTCCCGCGAGTTCGCGCCGTTGGCCTAAGGCCTAGGACGCACCGGGGAGGAGGGACGCGGTGAAGGCGGCCATTTCCGCCAGGTAGCGGTCGCAGTGCGCGGTCTTGTCGACGATCATCTGCTTCACGTCGAGACCGCCGGAGATCACCGGCGGCACGTAGTACTCGAAGCCGCCGTCCTCCATCGCGTCCGCGATCCCGACCGCGCAGTCGCGGGCGCTCACCTTCTCGACCTCGAACAGCACGGGCGCGTTGCCCGGTTGGTCCCAGATCTCTGACTCGATCGGGCCGGGGAGCACGAGCTTCACCGCCACTCCGGTGCCCTCGAGGTCGATGCGCATGGCCTCGCTCCAGCCCGCCAACGCGAACTTCGACGAGTTGTACGCCGACTCGTTCCTGCCCCCGGCGCGCCCACCGACCGACGAGACGTTCACGATCAGGCCGGCGCCGCGGGCGAGCATCGCGGGCAATGCGGCGAGGGTCATCGCCGCGGGCGCGTCGAAGTTCACGCGCATCGTCTCGGCGAGTTGGGCACGCGACAATGCGGTCACCGGGACGCGTTTGGGGATCGCCGCGTTGTGCACGATCGCGTCGATCGCGCCCCACTCGTGCTCGACCGTGCCGACGAGCGCACACGCGGCGTCGACGTCGCCGAGGTCGCACGGCCACGCCCGCGACTCGGGTGTGTGCGGCGAACACTCGGCGAGCACCGCGGCGAGCCGCTCGGCGCGCCGAGCGACGAGTCCTACGGTCGCGCCCCGTTCGGCGAGCACGACCGCGAGCGCCGCGCCGATGCCCGACGACGCGCCCGTGACGAGAACATTCGACCGGTGCAGCTGCATGCGCGGATGGTACAAGGCCGTTCAATATCGAAGGCACGCGCCATGTTGTCGGTGCCGGACATTAGACACTTTCGGCTCCATGACTTGCCCATGGCCCCAACTTCGCAATTCGGGCTCTGGCTCGCGGTCACTTGATGAGCCGTTGCGCGCGTTGTTGGATCTCGGGGGTGACGTCGGGAATCGCGTTGACGCGTTCGAGAACAGTGGCGGGATCGACCAGTCCATGGTCGACGAGCGCGGTGCAGTACTCGAGGTCCTTGTGGCGTCCGGCGGCGATCTTGGAGGCCCAGAGGTCGTGGCGTTCGAGGCACCAGGCGACGGCGTGGGGGCCGACACGCGGGTCGGGGACCGGGTACTCACATGTGAGTGGAACGAGGCGGTCTCGCCAGCCGTTGGGGAGCCGGGCCGTGGTGAGGTCGACCCCCTGGGCGTAGATGCCGAACTGTTGGTGGAAGTTCGATGCTTCGCCGATGAGCTCGATGCGATCGGCTGATTCGGCGCTGCCGTCGATGGCCATCACGTCGGTCTCGTTCGATCGTGTGGCTTCCCACGGGAGTTGGAGATCGGGCACACTGGCGTGAATCGCTTGGGATCCGATGACGATCACATCAGCCTCACCGAGCGCGCTGGCCGCGGCGCGCACAGTGTGCTCGAACTGTTCGCGGTTCACAGGAGTGCCGCCGCGGCGGCGAGTACCGAGGTTCGTTCGTTGTCGTTCAGTGCTCCCGCGAACGGGGTCATCTGGCGGAGGTCGCGGGCGTGCTCGCTCCGGTCGCCCAGGACACGAGTGATCGCGGGGATGTTGCGGTCCGCAACGAGCTCGGTCCACTCGTCGAGGAGTCGGTGCGCGCCGCGGGTCGACGCGGCCTGGCGCATGGTTTGAAGATTCCGGCGAGCCGACTGCAGCACTCGGTGAGGATCGGTGGCGAGGCGCTCGGCGATCGCCGCGTGCAACGCGAGGCTTCGGCGGTCACTTCGGGTCATGCCGTCGTGGAGCTCGACGACAAGTTCCGTTCCCGTCGCGCCGACCAAGCGCGCCAATGTGGACAGGCGAGGCTCGCGGGTGCCGCTCTCGTAGGCCGCGATCGTCGGCCCGGAGGTGCCGGCCAGTTCGGCCAACCCGCGCTGCGACAACCCCGCCTGGGTGCGCGCTTGGTACACGAGCTCACCGCCGGTGTCGCCAGTCACTCTCGCCATATTGCTATCGTATCAGATAGCAGGATGAAGTGCGCGACAGCGACGCGATGGCTTCGAGCTTGTCCATCCGCTTGTCCATCTACTCGCGCACACACCATGGACTGCGTGGACGCAATGGACTAGAAACGTGTTGCCTACCAACACCAGAACACGCGGGTGCACACGACAGACGGTTCCCGCCACCTTTTTTTGCCAAGGTGAGGGTCGCGGGTTCGAATCCCGTCGTCCGCTCCAAGAACCTGTTATCCGGTAAGGCGTTCCGAGTGCTCGGTCGAGTTGCAGCCGTGTGACTTGCCCATGGTCTGCTCATGACTTGCCCATGGCCGGAACTTCGCAATCCAGGCACAGGCTCTTGGTCATGCCTGGATCGATGCGCCAACGTGCGTGGAGGGGACCTCTCGCCTGGGACCGTGCGTCGGTTGCACGGCGTGTTGCACGCCGGGCTCGCCCAAGCACAGCGTTGGGAATGGATCTGGATGAACCCGCCGCCCACGCCAGCCCACCCCGTTCCGTACCGAACGAGATCCGACCGCCGAGCCCCGCGGACGTCGCGTTGCTGATCGCGAAGGCGACCGCCGCTGATCCGGCACTCGGTGCCTTCCTCCGGCTGGCCGCATCAACGGGCGCGCGCCGCAGTCAGCTCCTCGCGTTGCGGTGGAAGGACGTCGATCTCGAACGGCGCCGGATCAGTTTCACCCGCGCGCTCGTCGAAGGACCCACCGGTCCGGTCCTTGCACCGACCAAAGCGCGCCGCGCCTACCAGGTCAGTCTCGATGTCGACACGGCCGCGTTCCTCGCGCAGCACCGGTCGTGCCGCGATCGCCTCGCTGATTCGTTCGTGTTCAGTCACGATACCGACGGCGCGACACCGTGGAAGCCGAACTGGGTCACCAGCGCATTCATCCGTCTTCGACGCGACACCGGCATCCCACGTTGCCGACTGCACGATCTGCGCCACTTCATGGCCACCGAGATGCTCGCCGCCGGCGTAGCGATCCCGATCGTCGCTGCGCGTCTCTCTCACGCCCGAGCGTCCACAACGCTCAACGTCTATGCGCACGCAGTTCCCGGAGGCGACCGCGCCGCAGCCGAGGCACTCGCCGACCTCCTGCGCTAACGGACCCCGACCGAAGCCGGGGTCCGAGACGCGGTTCGAGTCGGGGCTGAGCGCCTCAGCGCTCGAGCGAAGGCGTCAGACCGTCAACGGTCATCTCGAAGTACTCGTTCTTGGAGAACGCTCCGACGACGCTCTCGACGAGCTCGCGTACGGCATCAACCGACGGGCCTTCCCAGAGGCAGATGCCCGTGGTGTGATCCTTGGTCGAGGCGTGGATCGGGAGTCCGAACCCGTCGGGAAGCCCCGCCGCGATCGCCTTGTCCTCGGCCTCTTCGAACCCCTTGGGGTCGTTGATGTGGTGGATGACACCTACGAACATGCTTCTCCTATCGACGGGTTGATCGGTCAGTCTCGCACGCGATCGCGGCGGAACGCCAGGGCGATCCGTCGCACATGATCAAGCTCTCGCTGTCCCACGTCCGGGAGTCTCGCGCCACGCGCGAGCTCGACGTGCACGCCAGCCCGCTGCTCAATCGTCGCGGCTCGCTCTGTCTTGTCCATCCACCTGTCCATCTACTCGCAATGAATGCATGGACTGGCTGGACGCAATGGACTACAAAGACGTTGCCTACCAACACAACAACACGCGGTGGACGCGATGAGACGGGTACCGCCTCCTTGCCAAGGTGAGGGTCGCGGGTTCGAATCCCGTCGTCCGCTCCA
>JBBECS010000024.1:0-2238 GCA_040881685.1 Acidimicrobiia bacterium
CGCGTGCGCGCGAGTCCGCAGTACGAGCAGTCCGATCGGCAGCCGTCGTCATAGTTGAGGAGCAGGTTGATGCCACCGAAGTCGAACTCGCGACTGAACCGGCCTGAGCGGAAGCGCAAGGCGATTGCGCTCGCACCCGAGATTCGCACCCAGTCGGGGCTGACCTCGGGACAGGTCGTGGCCGCGCCCGCGGCGTCGGCGGGCGCGGCGATCAGCGGGACGGTGGTCTTGGTCACGGTGCCTCCGGGAAGTAGCAGGAGCCGTCACGCAGCGGCGCCGCTGCCTCGCCACGCGCGTCGGTTGCGCGGGCACCGGCGTCGAGCACGGCATCGACGAGGACGTCGGCAGGCACGCCGAGACCGGTGTCACCGTCCGCGGCCCGCACGGCAACCCCCACGAGCTCGGTGCGCTCCAGTCGCTTCCACCGCAGCGCTTCCTCGATGCGAACGAGCGGCGCCGGCAAGTCGTTGAAGTCGCCGGTGAACAGCGCGCTCTTGATCGTGTCGCCGCTCAACGCCACGTAGCAGCGCACGAGACCGGCCGGCGTCTTGACCACGCTCGTCGCGGTGGCGTCCTTCTGCGGGCTGCGTTGGTGCAACCAATCGTTGGTCGAATACTTCTCGGCGACGAGCCGTTCGGAGCCGGCGACCTCACGGGCTTCGGGTTCCTCCTCGGTGAGCTTGAGGTCAAGCGCCTTGGCAAAGCCGATGGCCACCTGCTCGCGCAACTTCGCGCCAACCCAGTGACCCCTCGCCTCCGCTGCGACCGTCGTGACCCGCTCGCGTACGGCGGACACCGCCTTGTCGCCAAGCTTTGCCGCCGGGATGCGCAGCACCTGAAGCATGAACTCGACGTCGAGGTCGGCGAGCACACTCGAATGGAACAGCAGGGCACCGTTGCCATCCAGATAGAGACCGAGCCCCGCGATCTTCCGGCCTCCCACCTCGAGGTCGTTCTTCCCGCGAAAGCGCGCCTCGATCCCGAGCTCGGCCAGGCCGGCGACGATGCCCGCCGAATAGCGCTCGAGCAGCTCCTTGGGCCGCTCGGCGGCCGGGGCTCGGGTCACGACGGCGACTCCGAGCTGCCCCGCTCCCATCACGATGGCGCCGCCGCCGGTCGGGCGGCGATTCACATCGGTTCCGGAAGTCTCGCACGCCGCCAGATCGACTTCGGCCTCGAGGTGCTGGTACCGGCCGATGAGCGCGACGTGGCTGCGGTACGTGTAGAGCCGGAGCGTCGGTGGCCGGGCCGGCGCGGCGCGCGCGTAGCCCGCCATCAATGCTTCGTCGAGGGCGAGGCCCTCGGCGCCACCGACACCGTCGGACACGAGGAGGCGCCAGCGCTCCATCACTCGCCGACCTCGGCCAGCGACACCTCGGAGTACTGGGTGCCGCCGTCGCCCGCCCAGGTGAGTGAGCAGCAGTACTCATAGAGGCGCGGTTCGAGGCCGCGACTCCGCGCGTACTCGATGGCGCCCTCGGCCGGGTATGCGATCCCGTTGAGCCCATGGTCGACCGCGGCCCGGTCGAGCTCGCGCTTCATGTCGCCGAGCGGGCGCGCGCAGCCGAGGTTGACCTTGGTCGTCGGCATCGCGAGGCGCGCCTTGGCGAAGAAGTCGACGACGTCCTCGAGTGGCGGCGGCGGGAGGTGCCCCATCGGTGTGCCGACCAACGGGACGAGGACCACGAGGATGAGGGTCGACACCGGGTAGCGGCAGATCATCTCCAGCGCTCGGTCCTCGCCGAGGAATCGGCCGTAGTGCAGCCCGAGCACGATGTGGGGGATGATCCGCAAGCCTCGCTCCGCGAGCAGCTCGAGCGAGCGCTCGAAGTCGCGTGCCGTCAGATCGAGGTGGTACACGTCGCGGATCGTCTCGTCGGCGCCGATGATGTCGAGCATCACGCCGTCGACCCCGGCGTCGGCCAGCCCCTCTGCGAGCTGCGGCGACACGACGCCGGAGTGCACGATCACGGTCATGCCGAGCTCGTCGCGGATGCGGGGCACGTGCTTGAGGTGGGGCAGGTGCGGGACCCCGCCGCTGCGGCCGGATCCGCCCGACACGAGCAGCCCCTCGCTGCCCTGGGCCTTCAGGCTCCGGGCCAGCTCGTAGAGGTTGGAGCCCGCTCGCACCGAGATCATCCCCTCGAGCACCTTGGCCTGGCAGTGGTCACAGCTCAGCGCGCACGCGGACCCGGTGACCGAGACCGGCAAGAAGCGACGCGGGTTCGTCGGCTTCCA
>JBBECS010000024.1:2338-23242 GCA_040881685.1 Acidimicrobiia bacterium
ACGCGGACCCGGTGACCGAGACCGGCAAGAAGCGACGCGGGTTCGTCGGCTTCCACTCGCTCGTCTCCCACCGCTTGAGCCCGGGCGCGTAGAACTCCATGACGTTGGGAAACTGCTTCTGGCGGAGCGCGAAGCCCGGGGTGCGCGCGAAGCCCGGGGTGGCGGTCGCCGAGGTCATTCGGCCAGCACGCCCTTGAGGCGGTACTCGGCGAGCTTGTGCTCGAACCAGGGCAGCACCTGCTCGGCGCCCTCGACCAGAAGGGCCCGCTCGGCGTCGAGGTCGGAGGGAGCCAGCTCGAGGAGCCAGCCGTCGCCGAGGGGGTCGCGGTGGACGAGCCCCGGGTCGGCGAGCGCGGCCGCGTTGTGCGCGATCACGGTACCCGAGACCGGGGCCGTCAGGGGGCCGACGAACTTCTCGGCTTCGATGCTGCCGACCGGCTCGCCCCGTCGCACCTCGGTGCCGAGTGGCACGAGGGCGAGCTGGGCCAGCGCGCCGGCGGTCTCGACCCCGAGCGGGTCCATGCCCAGGCGCACCCGGTCGAGCGCGACCACGAGGACCCACACGTGCGTCTCGGGCTCGTAGCCGCGGTCCAACGCGAGCACGTAGCCCTGCACCTCGACCGACGGTGTCATCGCCGGGCTCACAGCCGGCTCGCATCTGCGCGTGCCAGGGCGGCCGCGACCCGCTCGCCGGGCGGTCCGAAGTCGCCGAGCACCGCGGGGGCGTCGTCGAGGCGATGGCCGACGAGCGCCTGCTCGACGCGCGCCGCGTCGCCGTTGAGCTCGGCGTCCGCCACCGACACATGCTCGATCCGCCCCCTGGCGACGCCCGCGACCACCGACGCGCCCCCGTCCTCGGCCGCCAGCACCCACACGCCGGCACGCACCTTCGCCTGCCAGACGTCGGGGGCGGGGCGCTCGGGGCCGTTGACCCACGCGGGGTCCCGGAATCGCCGATCGAGCTCGACGAGGCGCTCGTGCTCGAGCGCGCTCAGGCGGCCCGGGACAGCACGAAGCGCGAACGCGGTCGCGTACGCGTCGGTGGCTGCGTCGCGGAAGGCGTCGGGGTCGGCTGGGGTCGCGGCCACATAGCGGCGCATCAGGCGTGCGAGCTCGGCGCGGGCCTCGGGGCACGGGACGCGCAGCACAGCCGCCGCGGCGTTGTGGTCGAAGCGCTCGATGAGGTTGCCCACGACCACCACTGCGTTCTCGATCTGGCCGGCGCCGTGCCCACACACCTTCTGGTCTCCGACCACCAGCTCGAGATCGGCGTCGAGCTCGGCGGGGACGCCCACCGACCGGAACGCCTCCACGGCCGGGGAAAGCAGTGCGCGCAACGCGCGCGCTCGATTCGGCGAAACAGCAGCGACCGGGAGCGCGATCTGGAAGAACAGCTGGCCGTCGTCGAGGTACACCGGCCCCCCGCCGACCATGCGCCGCAGCACCGGCAGCCCGCGCGCGCGACACGCGTCGACGTCGACCTCGTCGAGGCGGCGGTGGTACCCGATGCACACGTACGGCTCGGCCGGTCGCACGAACGAGAGCGTGGGGGGCGCGCCGGCGGAGACTCCGTACGCGACCGCGTGCCAGAGCGTCTGGGACCGCAGCGCATCGGCCCGGCCGAAGTCGAGGACCCGCAGGGTGTCAGGCGCCGGCACCGTTGCCCATCGCCTCGTCCATCATCTCGACGATGTCGAGAACCTTCAGCTGGTCGTTCCCGGTCGACTTCGCGGCGTCCTCGAAGCGCGACACCTCGTACGGGCAACACACCGCGAGTACGTCGGCGCCGTACTCGACCGCCTCTCGCACCCTCCGCTCCGAGAGCCGCTCCGACGTGTGGTTGTCGGTCAGGCTGTCGAGCCACATCCCGCCCCCGCCCCCGCCACAGCAGTAGCCGTTCTCGCGACAGCGGCCCATCTCGACCAAGCGCACCCCGGGAATCGCCTGGAGCAGCGTGCGGGGCGCGTCGTACTCGCCGTTGTGGCGCCCGAGGTAGCACGGGTCGTGGAAGGTGACCTGATAGTCGAGCTCGGTCTTCCACTCGATGCGATCGACGAGCGGGGCCAGGAACTGCGTGTAGTGCAGCGCCTCGAAGTGATGGCCATGCTTCGGGTACTCCTTGACGAGCGCGTTGAAACCGTGCGGGTCGGGCGTCACGATGCGGGCGAACTCGTACTTGGCCAGGGTCGCGACCGCGTCCTCCATCAGCGACTCGAACAGACCCTTCTCGCCCGCGAGGCGCTGGGAGTCGCCGAGCGTCTTCTCCTCAGCACCCAGGATCCCGTAGTCGACATCGAGCGCGTGCAGGATCCGCGCGAAGGCCTGGGCGGCCTGTTGGCCACGCGCGTGGTAGCTCCAGTAGTCCTCGACGTAGAAGAGGACGTCGACCGGGCCGGGCTCGCTGGGCAGGACGCGCACCGGCACGCCCGCGCCCTTGGTCCAGGCGTGGCGCTTGCGGGGGTTCTCGCCCTGGCAGTTCCCGTAGCGGAAGGTCTTCTCGAACACGTCTTGGAGCTCGCCCGGCACGTTGCCGTTGCTCACCGCCACCTCGCGCGCCGCCGGCATGATCTGGATCATGTCGACCTCCTTGGGGCACACGCGCAGGCAGTTCATGCAGGTGGTGCACAGCCACAGGTCGGGGTCCTCGAACAGGTCGACGCCGCGCTGGACCTTGCGGTGGATCTTCCAGGGCCCGTATTCGCCGACCACGTCGACCGGGCAAACCGGCACGCACTTGCCGCAGCCGTAGCACCACTCGAGCGACTCGCCACCGGGAAGCGCGCCGATCTTCTCGAAGCCCGTGGTGTCGTAGTCGAAGATGACCCGCTGCTCGAACATGCGGTTCCACATGCCGGGCAGCTCCCACTCACGTCCCGAGATCGGCGATGTCACGACCGCCATCTCGTGCTCCATGGCGGCCGGCAGCTGCTTCTTGCCACCAACGGGCATGTCAGACCTCCGGGCGCTTGACGCCGAGCAGACGACGGACGAGGTCGGGGAGCTCGGGCACGATCTTGTTGAACTCCTGGGTCATCCGCATGCGCAAGACCGTGTACATGTAGACGCCGTAGACACACCCAAGGAAGACGTCGATCCCGAACGGGCCAGGCCCGTAGTCGGTGAAGCCGGCAGCCCGGCCGGTCTCTTGCACGAAGGCGATGGCCTGCCCGACGCGGAGATAGGTCTCGCCGCGCGTGGCGCCCGTGAGGTCAAACTCCTCCATCGTCACGAGCCGCAACGACCCGGTCTCGATGTTGGGATCCCACATCCAGCGCGTCCAGGGCCAGTGGTCGTCGGGGTAGGTGAAGTGGAGGAGCTCAGCGGGGAGATCGAAGGCCGCCTCGGGGAAGGCCTGAAGCGTCCGATCCATGCGGTCGATCCGTCCCGGCAACGGGTCGTCGCCGTGAAGGAGGTGGTCGATCTCGGCCGCGAGGAGCTCGGGGCCGAGCGCGTCGAGGATCGCGTCGGCCTTGCGGCGGGCCGCGAACACGCTCCGCAGCACGCGGCCCAGGTCGTCGCGACCCGCCACCGCGGCGCGACCGTCGCCCAACAGCGTGCCGAAGCCCTCGGCCTTGCGCTCGCACGCGGTGGCGATTTCGACGAGGTCGTGCTCCGAGACCTGGGCCAGGGCCTCGCGCATGAACTCCTCGGCGGTGACGGTGTCGACGACCGGTCCCGTCATGACGACCCTGGCCTTCCGCGCTTACCGGGCGGCCGCGCCGGCCCCGGCGCGCGCACACACCACGGCTCGCATCGCGGCCGCACCAGCCGACGAGACCGTGTCCTCGAGGTCGGCGGGGGCGAGCGCAGCACCGCACGCGAAGATGCCCTCCCGGCTCGTCGACACGGTGTCGAGCGGCGGGTTCGCCGCGTCGATGAACCCGTACTTGTTCTGCGCGATGCCGAGCACCTTCGCCATCTCTCGGGTACCGCGCGACGGCTCCATGCCTACCGACAGCACCACCATGTCCATCAGCACCTCCATGGGGCGCCCCATCGTGGTGTCCTCGCCGCGGACGAGGAGCTTGTCGCCCTTCTGGAGGACCTCGGTGATGATCCCCTTCACGTACTGGACGTGGTACTGCTCCTGGGCCGGCCAGTAGATCTGGTTCTCCCAGTAGCCATACATCCGCATGTCGATGTAGAAGATGAAGACCTTGCAGTCGGGGAGCTGCTGGCGGACCTCGATCGCCTCCTTGGACGCGACGCCGCAGCAGACCTTCGAGCAGTACTCGTTCCCGATGTGACGATCGCGGCTGCCGACGCACTGCACGAAGCAGATGCGCTCGGGTGGCTGCCCGTTCGAGGGCCGCACCACGTTGTGTTCCTTGAGCATCGCCTCGAGATCCTGGAGCGCAAGCACATCGGGGAACTCGTAGTACCCGTACATCTGCGTCTCGCGGCCGGGGTCGAAGTGTTGGAACCCCGTCGCCACCACCACCGCGCCGCACTCGAGCGTCGACTCGCCGTCGGGACCGGTCATGGTGAGTCGGAAGTCGCCAGCCTCGCCGTCGCACGCCGTCACTTGGCTCTCGAGTCGCACCTCGGCCAACGGGTTGGAGTTGACCCGGTCGATCATTCGCCCCATGGCGACCTCGGCGCTCTCGAAGTTCGGCGTCAGGGCGGCATAGTTCTCGGCGATCGGTGTCCCGCCGAGGAACGCGGCCTGCTCGACGATGACCGCGGGGGTGCCGAGCTCGGCAACCCCACGCGCGACCTCAAGACCCGCCGGGCCTCCCCCGATGATGACGACGCTTTCGCTCGACATCTGCTCCCCCTTCATGGTCCCCACTCGGCGACCAGGCACTCGTCGGTGGTGTTGGTGGTGACCGCGTCACTGCGGCACGCCACGCTCAGGCGTCGCAGTCCTCCCAGGACAGGAACTCGATCTCGCCCCGCTCGAGCCGCTTCAGGTCCTCCTGGAACTCGGCCCAGGCGGCTTCCCAGTCGATGCCCATCTTCTCGAGCAAGGGCCGGTAGTCGGCCGAGTGCCAGTGGAGCTGGCAGACCCTGTAGGGGTGGGCTCCCATGGCGAGGGCGGCGAACTGCGCCTCCGACATCACCGGCACCCCCACATTGCGCCCGTGCGCCTGGGCGGCGAACTGGCTCTTGTCGAGGGTGGTGACGCAGCCGGTGTCGTGGGTCAGGACGACATCAGGATTCGCCTCCTCCTTCATGACCTCGATCTTTCGCATGGTGGCGAACGACCGGGTGAAGTCGCGCTGAACGAGGATGTGGCGGAACCCGAAGCCGCAGCAGTCGAACCACGTCGAGTACGAACGCACCTCGGCACCCAGCGCCTCGGCGAGTCCGGTGACGATCGCGGTGCGTTGCCCGCCGTACACGTCGGGGTCGTAGATGGCGTCGCCCTCGACGAGCTTGTAGTAGTGACAGGCCGGGTGGACGGTGGCGACGATCCCGTCGACGTTGACCACCTGCTTGGCCGCGATCTCGTTGCGCATCGCCCAGAACCACTCCGAGTAATGCACGATCTCCTCGGGCATCACCATGGGCTTGCCGAGCTTGGCGAGCACGTCCCGGACCTCGCGGCGCAGCTCCGGGTGCAGGATCAGCTCCTCGCGCACCTCCTTGTAGTGGCCGTAGGAGGTGCCGCAGTGGATCAACGGGAAGTACCCCGTCTCCTTGGCGGCGGCAAAGTTGCGCATCGCGACCGCCGCCTGGGCGGCGGAGTTCGAGGTCGCGCTGGCGTAGTAGTTCCACGCGGTGCACGAGGTCTGGTCGCGCGGGTCGTTGTAATCCATTCCGAGCTTGCGCATCACCCAGAAGATCGATGTCGAATAGCCGGGGATATGCCCGCACTGCCCACACGACTTGTGGTGCCACAGGTTGGCAATCGGCACCTTCTTGGACCGCCCGTACTTGGTCGGGGCCTCGACGAACGGCTCGGGTACGCGGTCGACGATCCACTCCCCTTCCTCCTCGAGCCGGAACACCTCCTCGCGGAAGTCCTCGGGGAGGCGTTGGGGGTCGCGCTCGAACTTCTCCTTCTTCTTGAGAAGGGCCGCTACAGGAATGGTCATCGCTGGATCCCCATTTCTTCGAGGCGTTCCTCCATGAGCTCTTCGAGGATCATGTGGAGGCCTTCGTCGACCTGCTTGATCATGTCGAGAGCGCCGGTCTCGAACCAGATGAGGTAGAGCTCCACCAGCGTCCGGTCGGCCACGTCCCAGCTCATCGACGTGGTGTGCATCGTCTCGGGCGGAGTGGCGCGCCGCCACAGCTCGAGGTTGTCGGAGACGTCCTTGACCTCGGGGCCCCAGTCGGGGAAGGCGTCGGGCTGGAGCATGTCGGGCGACACCTGGGTGCCGGTCGACATGATCTTGTAGATGATGCGCGTGTACCCCTCGAGGGCCTCCTTGGCCGACGCCATGCCGTTGTTGATGGCCGCCTCGCGCATGATCAGGATGATCCCGCCCGGGTTGTTCGCCCGGGGGCAGCGCACACACGAGAAGCACTGGGAGCACTCCCAGATGTCCTCTTCCATCTGCTGGTACACGAGCTCCACGTCCTCGCGGGCGACCGCCTGCGCGATGCGACGCGGGCTGAAGTCGTAGAAGCGCGCCGACGGGCACACGGCGACGCAGATCCCGCACTCGTAGCAGCCATAGAGGTAGTCCTCGAAGCGGAGATCGGCCTTGACCTGCTCGAAGAGCCGTTCCTTCACTTCGTACGAGACCTCATCGAAGCCCGCGACGCCAGGGGCCTTGAGGAGCGCGCTCCCGGTCACGGGCATCAGAACGACACCACGGCATCGGCTTCGATCGCGAGGTCATTGAACGCGGCCCCGCCGATCATCTCGACGTCGTCGATCAGATCGTCGAGCGCGAGGTCGTTGAGCTCGAGTGACGGCTGGCAGACGAGGAACCGCACACCCACGCCGCGGGCCTGGTCGATGAAGTACGCGAGGGGCTGACCTCGATCACCCTTGGGCCCGATCTTGTCGACGACGTCGGACTGGAGAAGCGTGGGACCGTACATCGTGAAGTAGATCGCGACCTCGCAGTCGCTCGCCGCCGCGGCCGCCGCCAAGAAGAAGGGGGTCGCGCAACGGCCGGGGTCGTCCACTCCGTGCGTGTGAACGTAGAGAACCTTCCCCTCGGCGTCACTCGACCACTGCAAGTCAGGCCTTCCGAATCAACACGCGGAAGACGTCGCCTTCCTTCGTGATCCCGACGAGCTCGTTCTTGGTGCGGCGCGTCCACGCCTCCATGTCGGGTTCGACACCGGGATCGGTAGCACGCAACTCGAGAAGTTGCCCGACCTCGATCTCTTTGATCGCCTGCGCCGTCTTGATGACCGGCAGCGGGCACTGCACGCCGACACAGTCAACGATCTCGACCGGAGTTTCTTCGGCCATCGGACCCCCTCTATTCGCATTTACGAATATACTCTCACCCCGCGGGTGTCAAGGGAAGGTACCCATGACGATCGCCGACCTGCGTTGCGACCGGTGCGAACGGCCCCTGGGTGGCCTGGCGGGGGATGCCGACAACAGCGAGACGAGCGGCGTGCGCTTCGTCTACCACCCCGGGTCGGCCCAGTTGCGCGACGACTCCGGGCTGCTGTGCCTCCCCTGTTGGGACGAGACCGTCACTTGGATGGGCACCGATCCCAGTCTCGGCCCGGCACCGTGCCCCCGTTGCGACGCCCCGCCGGACGATCAGCCGCGGCTTCATGTGTCACGGCTGCACGACCTGCGCTCGTGGCAGCTGTGCCGGCGTGATGCGGTCGAGTTTCTCAATCGCCTGCGCACCGTCGAGCCCAAGCTCGACCGCGACACGTTCGCGCTCCCGGCCCCGCTCCCCGACGCGGCAAAGGAAGACTGATTGAATCCTGACCTCGACTATCGTGATTCTGTGGCCGCTTTGCTCTCGATCGACCCTCGCCTGCGTCAGGAGCTCGACGACCTCCACGCCGGCATGTGCAAGGCGCTGAGCGACCCAAAGCGCCTCCTCATCCTCTATTCCCTGCGGGACTCGTCCCAGAGCGTCTCCGAGCTGTGCGAAGCGATCGGCGCATCGCAGCCCAACACGTCACAGCACCTCGCCTTCCTGCGAGAACGCGGTGTCATCGACGCCGAGCGACGCGGGAACACCGTCGTCTACTCGCTGCGCTACCCCGCAGTCATCGAGGCGCTGGATCTCCTCCGCGAGGTCATGGCCGACGAGCTTGCCCGCCGCCAGGCGCTGCGCGCGCCGTAAGCCGTAGCGACGGGTCTTCCCGCTAGCATCTCGAACGTGGGCGCGATCGATTCCCTGCTCCGTCAGGAGCTCGATGAGCTCACGTCGGGTATGTGCAAGGCGCTCAACGACCCCAAGCGCCTGACGCTCCTCTACGCGCTCCGCGCCGGTCCTCGCACGGTGACCGAGCTGTGCGAGGTCGTGGGCGCGCCCCAGGCCAACACCTCACAGCACCTCGCGGTGCTCCGCGACCGCGGACTCGTCAAGGCCGAGCAGCTCGGCAACCGCGTGCGCTACTCCCTCCGGCACCCGAAGGTGATCGAGGCGATCGACCTCCTGCGCGGCATCATGAGCCAGGAGCTGGCCCGGCAATCGTCGTTACGGGTCAACGAATCCTGAGCTCCTGACACCGCTCCCGACCCGCGTCAGCCGCCGATCGCTCGCGGTCCGCTTGACCGATCGGCATTCGCAGGTGAGAGTATGCGCACGCACGAATGCCCCGGGGGGCTGGCGTATGAAGCCGGAGGGAACTCGTCGATGGGCGTTCGTTGGTGCGCTGATCATCGGCTTGGGGCTCGCGCTCGCCCCCGCCATCTTCCAGATGTTCTCGAGGGCACCGCTGGGCGGCGACATGATCACCGACTTCCGCCCCTACATGCGGCCCGCCGTCGTGGCCGAATACCAGGGATACATCGCGGAGCTGCGAGCGGCTGACGTGGAGATCGACGAGCAGCTGACACCGCTGCTCGAGGATCGCTTCAACCTCGACGAAGCACAGATCGGGACACAGTTCGCGCCGTTCGCCGCCTTCGCCGCGCAGTGGGCGACCATCGACGCCGACATGTCGGACATGCTCGGAAAGATGGACCGCAACATCGACAACTACGAGGCGGTCGCGGCACTTCCTTCGTTCCCGCTGTTTCCGTGGTTCTTCGTCGCGCCAGGGCTGATCATCGCCGGGCTCGCCGTCTGGGGGCTGCGCAAGTCGAGCCATGCCAGCATCCACCGTCCGGCGGTGATCGCATTGGCCGTGATGGGTCTGGGCGTGATCGCGGCACCGGCGATCTTCCAGATGTTCTCTCGTGCACCCAAGGGCGCCGAGATGATCGACGACTTCCGCGAGTTCATGAACACGCCCAAGCTGCGCACAATCCAGGGGTACTTCGTGACGATCGGCGGGGGCGAAGGCAGCCTGCGCACCGCGGTGCTCCCGGCGCTGGAGGCCCAGGGCGTGTCGGCGGCCACCCTCGAGAGCGATCTCCCCGACGTCCAGACATTCAGCGAAGAGTGGCCCACCATGTTCAGGCGCTTCGCCAGCATGATCGGAACGATGCAAGAGAACATCGACAACTACGCCGCAGTCGACGCCCTTCCCCCCTTCGGGCTCTTCCCGTGGTTCTTCGTCGCGCCCGGCATTCTCGTTGCTGGGTTCGCGGTCGCTGCAGGCCGACCGCGCCGACGGGACGCCCCAACAGTCAAGAGCGGAGCGTGAGTGAGTGTGATTCGCCGGTCCCTCGGTGAACCGAGTTCGTCAAAGGAGGCACGACATGAAGCAAGGAGCACGCGGGCTGGCGCTGACGATGGCAGCGCTGTTGGTGCTCGCGACCGGCACGATCGCCGGCGCGAGCACTTCGGCCAAGAAGAAGTCGAGTGGGAAGCTGGTTGGCACGTTCCAGGTCGAGGCCGCGGAGTGCGCGGATGGCGCGCCGACTTCTGGCTCGTACTTCCGGATGATCCAGCCCGGGGGCACGCTCGACGCGGGCCCGTTCCTACCCAACGGCGACTCCAGTTGCGGCGACAAGACCTACTCGCCGCTCGTGCCGGGTACCGATGGCGGGCTCATCACCGGGAAGTTCCAGCCCCAGCCCGACCCGCCGATGGACGCCGCCGGCAACGGTCTCGCCGACGCGATTCTGGAGCCCACGAAGTTCTTTGCGCAGAACTTCGCCGTGTCCACGAACGACACCGATCCCCAGACCGGTGAGAGCGTGAAGCCGCTGTCGATCAAGGCGAGCAAGAGCGGCACGCTCAGTGGCGACACCACCGCGTTTTCGGTCGCGTACGGCGGTCAGCAGTTCAACCAGGGTGCGCCCAAGCCCGACGGCTCACTGCCCGGGATCACCACCAAGCTCACCGGTACGTACGACAAGAAGACCGGCGCGTACGAGATGGAGTGGGTCACCCAGATCGTCGGCGGACCGTTCGACACCTTCACCGGCGTCTGGCACTTCGAAGGCACGTTCAAGGCCAAGAAGAAGTGAGCCTGCGCTCCGTGACGAACATGGGGTGTGGCCTCGCTCGCTAACACGCTCGACTACGTCGGACTGGCGTTCGCCGCCGCTGGCGTGGGCGCGCTCGGTGGGCTCGGGGGCGCGGTGCTGCTGGTGCCCGCCCTCGTGCTCACGGGTGTCAACGCGACTGCGGCAGCCCCGCTCGGCCTGATCTGCGTTGCTGCGGGCTCGGTGGCGGCGGGGTCGCAGCAACTGGTCGAACGGGCGGTGAACCACCGCATCGGGATCGCGACCGAATTGGCGGCATCGACGGCCGCGGTCATCGGCGCGGTCGTGTCCGGCCTCGTCAGCGAAAGCGTGCTCACGCTTCTGCTCGCGATCACCGCGCTGGCCGCGGCATTGGTCGGCGCGCGACGCAGTGACCTTCGCAATCCGCCGCGCGAGGAGTGCCAGCCCGGCGACATCGGTGAGCGCATCGGATCCCTCGCGGGCGCCTATCCGGTCGGCGGTGGAATCGCGCCTTACACTACGCGGCGGCTGCCACTCGGGCTCGGGCTCATGGGTGTCGCCGGGCTGATGGCGGGCACGATCGGTGCGTCGGGCGGGTTCATCAAGACCCCGGCGATGAGCGAGATCATGCACGTCCCGACGAAAGTGGCTGCGGCAACGACCACCTTCACGGTGGGCATCACGTCGGCGACCGCCCTCGTGGTGTTCGCGATCCAGGGACGCATCAACGTCTCCGCCAGCGCCGCGGTGATCCTGGGCAGCCTTGCCGGTGGCTACGTCGGCGCGCGCTTTCAGGCGCGGCTCTCGCCGATCGCCGTGCGACGCGGCCTCAGCATGCTGCTCGTCGCCGTCGCAATCGCCCTGGTGGTGCGCCTGTGACCACCGCGCGCGAGCCCATCCCCCCCGGCGCCGTCAGCTCCATCCGGGGTCGTCGCCAGGTCCCCGCGCTCCGCGGTGCAACCGGCATCGGGCTCGTGAGCGCAACGGGCGCGTTGGCATTCGGCGGTGACGTCGGCCACGCGTTGGGAGTGGCCGCGGTGACGGTCGTGACCGCGATGCCGTTGCTCCGGGTCTCGTGGTTGGTCTTCCGCTGGACCGAAGAACGAGACTGGCGATTCGTCGCGCTCGGCGTCGCCCTGCTCGGCGTCGTCGGACTCGGAGCGCTCTTGGCGCTCACCGGTGTCGGTGGTGACTAATGAGAGATGGATTGTGTCAGCGCGGCAACGAGCTGTACCCGAGACAACCGGAAGCCGTCCGCCGAGGGTCCCCGGGGCTCGCACCCGTTCTGCCCATCATCGGGTGACCTTCGACCCTTCCGTCGAGTGGCGAGCGCACGCAATCCTCGGGTGTGGCATCCTGGGGGGTCGACGTCATCGAGGAGCTCGGAACGTCGACACGGGAGTTGCGTCGGGCCCATCCCGCAGACCTGGTCGGCTTTCACGGAGTTGCACCGCGCGGCGGTCGCCGAGGGTCGTCGGCTGTGGTCGAGATTCCGCAGCCTCTGGTGAACGTTCGGGGGTGTCGCCTTCGGACGTGGCTCGATCGGTGAAGGGGGACGCTATGGGTGAGGACGCGACGAGCGACAAGTTGGCGATCGCGCTGTTCTCCGGGACCGTTGACCGGCTCCAGGCCGCGGCCACGATGGCGGCGGGCGCCGCTGCGATGGGCATGGAGACGCACATCTTCCTCATGTTCTGGGGCGTGGACGCGTTCAGGAAAGACGTCATCGACACGACGCGACCTGTGAGCGCCGAGTATGGCGACCGGGGCAAGGAGGTCGCGGCCGCGATGGAGGCCAAGGGAGTGCCGCCGTGGCATGCGGTGCTGCGGATGGCCGCCGACGTCGGGGATCTCCACGTGCACGCGTGCGCGATGACCATGGACCTGCTGGACATCCCCATGGAACATCTCGACCCGATGGTGGAGGACGTGATCGGAGTCGCCACCTTCGTCGAGTTGAGCCGGGATGGGAACATCCTGTTCATCTGACTCGAGCGGATTGCACGCTCTCGACTTCTGAGGAGAACTCGACATGGGCACCACGACAGCGGATCTGGAGATCGACGCGCGGGGCTCGTTCTGCCCCGGCCCCCTGATGGAGTTGATCAAGGCGGTGCGCCAGTCCGATGTCGGGAAGAAGATCGCGGTGTTGTCCCGAGACCCGGGTTCGCGCACCGACATCCCGGCATGGGTGAAGAAGGCTGGTCATGACTTGGTCGCGATCGAGGACGCGGACGACTACGCCCGCTTCGTCGTCGAGAAGACGCACTAGGTATGCCAGCCGACATCGTGGTGCTCGGGGGCGGCGTGGGCGGTGCCCTGACCGCAAACCTGCTGTCGAAGCGGCTCCCATCCGGGTCGGCTCGCATTCGTGTGTTGGACGAGACGGGCGTGCACGTGTACCAGCCCGGGTTCCTGTACGTCGCCTTGGACCAGGCGAACGCGGGCTGGCTCAGCCGGGACCTGCGATCGCTGCTCCGTGACGACGTCGAGCTGCTCATCGACCGAGCCGTGCGGATCGACGTCGAGAACGGCGCGGTGCACCTCGAGCGTGAGGGCGCCCTGCACTACGACTTCCTCGTCGTGACCACCGGTGCGCAGCCCGACTGGGATGGGGTGCCAGGGCTGCGCCAGGCAACGCACAACTTCTACTCGCTGATCGGTGCCGAGCGGCTGCGCGAGGCGCTGCGCACCTTCGACGGCGGATCTCTCGTCGTCGGCGTGGCGGGCATGCCCTACAAGTGCCCACCGGCCCCGGTGGAGTTCGCGTTCATGGTCGACGACTACCTACGGAGACGGAAGGTGCGCGACCGCACCCGCATCCGCTTTCTCTCGCCGATCAACCGGGCATTCACGATCGAATCGGCCTCGAAGCTCGTGCAGCCGCTCATGGAGAAGCGGGGCATCGAGCTGGAGACCTTTGTGAACGTCGAGACCGTCGACCCCGACAAGCGGCGGCTGACCTCGTTGGAGGGCGAGACCTTCGACTTCGACCTCGCCGTCCTGGTGCCCCCGCACGTCGGGGCGACCGTGGTGCGCGACTCCGGGCTTGGCGACCCCGGCGGCTGGCTCCCGACGGACCCCGCGACGCTGCAGCTGAAGAGCTCGGACCGGGTGTTCGCGATCGGCGACGCCACCGACCTCCCGATCTCCAAGAGCGGCTCCACCGCTCACTTCGAGGCGCCGGTCGTCGTCGAGCAAGTCGTCGCGGCAATCGAGGGGCGCGCGCCGAATCCAGCGAAGTCGCGCTACCGAGGCAAGGTGACGTGCTTCCTCGAGACTGGGCGGCGCCAGGCGACCATCTTGGTCTTCGACTACGACCACCCCCCCAAGCCACCGCGACCCTCGTTCATCTGGCACGTGGCGAAGTGGCTCTTCAACCGCGTCTACTGGCTCACCGTGCCGCGCGGCAGGATCTGAGGTACCGGCACAGCCAGCTCGCTCGAGCAGTCGATGAACTCTGGGCACCTGCACGTCCCGCGGCCATTGCGAAGATGTCAACGACGTGTCGCTCGAGCTGGCCGGCAGTCGACCAAGACCGCTCGTCAGGCGGTCAGGTCCTCGATCAACGGGGTGAGGATGATCTCGAGGGCGATCCCCCACTTGCCGCCGGGAACGACGATGGTGTTGCGCCGCGACATGAACGAGTCGTGCAGCATCGCCAGCAAGTAAGGAAAGCCGACCTTCAGCTTGGCCGGATCGCGGAACCTGATCACGATGTTGCTCTCGTCGAGGGTGGGAACGTCGCGAGCCACGAAGGGGTTCGACGTGTCCACGGTCGGGACGCGCTGGAAGTTGATGTCGGTCGAGCTGAACTGCGGCGTGATGTAGTGCACGTAGTCGGTCATCCGTCGGAGGATGGTGTCGGTGATGTCGGACGTCTCGTAGCCCCTGACCTCGCGGTCGCGATGGATCTTCTGGATCCACTCCAGGTTGACGATCGGCACCACGCCGACGAGCAGGTCGACGTGTCGAGCGATGTCGACCTCGTCGGTGACGGCTCCGCCGTGCAACCCCTCGTAGAAGAGCAGGTCCGAGCCCGGCTCGATGGCCTCCCAATCGGTGAACAGGCCTTGTTCTTGTCCGTGACGGGCCGCTTCTTCGGCGTTGTGCACGTAGTGGCGTCGTTTACCCGTTCCAGATTCGCCGTACTCGCGGAAGAGCTCCTCCAACTCTCCGAGGAGGTTTCCCTCCGGCCCGAAGTGGCTCAGCGTGCGGCCTTGGGCATCGGCCTCGGCGATCGCCTGCCGCATCTCGTCGCGAGTGTGTCGATGGAAGCTGTCGCCTTCGATGAACACCGCGTTGATCCCCTCACGACGAAACACGTGCTCGAACGCCACCTTCACCGTGGTCGTCCCCGCCCCCGAAGAGCCAGTGACCGCGACGATCGGATGCTTCTTCGACATGGTGTGTCCTCAGTCCTGGTGGTGGGGATTCGAACGCGGTTCGGTCGAGACGCCCCCATTGACGTCGATCCTGCACGCGGTCAGCTGCTCGACGAACGCTCTGGCCGGAGCCGAGAGGTACGCGTCAGCACGCCGCAGGATGTGCCATTCGCGCTCGAGCGGGAACCCGGGTGCGTCCACACTGACCAGAGAGCCGGCGGCCAGATCCTGGGCTATGGCGATCTCGGGCAGAACGGAGATCCCCAGCCGCTGGTGCAGCGCGGCGATCACCGCCGCGTTGGAGCCGATCTCCAGCGTTCTCCGGAGTTCGAGGCCGGCGGAAGCGAAGGCTTGCTCCACCGCGGCGCGGGTGCCCGACCCTGGCTCTCTGATCAGCATCGTTGCCGCTGCCACCGTGCCGAGGTCGCTCGTCCCGCCTGCGAGTGGATGTTCAGGGGCGCAGGCCAACATCAGACGATTGGGCAGAAACGCCTGCGCGTCCAGCCGAACGTTGGCTGGCGGACGGCCCATCACCGCCAAGTCCGCCCAACCATCGTTGAGCGGCCCGATGGCGGCGGCACGGTTCGCGACCCGAAGCGCGATCTCCACCTCCGGGTAGCGCTGAACGAAGGGGTGGAGCGCAACCGGCACGAGGTGCTCGCCGGCGGTTGGGACCGCGACAAGCCTGAGCTGACCAGTGACGGTGTCTTGCAGGTCGGCGAGGGCTTGGCGACCCTCGGCGACCAGCGACATGATCCGCGCCGCATAGGCGCGAAAGGTCTCTCCCGCTGCGGTCAACCCCCTGGCCTGCCCTCGGCCGGTGAGGAGCTTGGCGTCGAGGCTCTGCTCGAGGGAGCGGACCGTGTCGGACACCGACGGTTGCGAGACATCGAGCCTGGCCGCGGCCTGGGTGACGCTGCCCCCGGCCTGCGCCACTTCCACGAAGACCTGGAGCTGGCGAAGCGTGATCACGGTTCAACTCCGTTGGCAGAAGGGTGGACGAGACCGAGACATAAGTCTTGACCGATGTGATAACACATACTCATCGAATTTGAGTCAAGTTACCAAGTTCCTGGGGCGGGGCGCAGAGCGCGCCGAGGGCCGATGCGGGGCATCCAGGCGTCGGATCATTCCAGCGTTGAGAGCGCACGAGAGGAAGAAGTGGTGCGTTGACCTTCGACCAGTCGAGCCGGTACGCCGATCTGAACCTGAGCGAGGGCGACCTCATCGCTGGGGCTGAGCACGTGCTGGTCGCCTACCACATGAAACCGAAGCCCGGCTTCGGCGGGTATCTCGAGACCGCGGCCCACTTTGCCGCAGAGTCGTCGACCGGAACCAACGTCGAAGTGTCGACAACCGACGCCCACACCCGATCGGTCGACGCGCTGGTCTACGAGATCGATGAAGGCGACGAGCTGATGAAGGTCGCCTACCCAATCGACCTCTTCGACCGCAACGTCATCGACGGCCGGGCGATGCTGGCATCGTTTCTGACGCTGACCGTCGGGAACAACCAGGGTATGGGCGACGTCGCCTACGCCAAGATGCACGACTTCTACGTGCCGCCTCCCTACCTGAGGCTCTTCGACGGCCCGGCCACCACCATCGCTGACCTCTGGCGGGTGCTGGGCCGCCCGGTCGTCGACGGCGGCTTCATCGTAGGCACCATCGTCAAGCCCAAGCTCGGCCTTCGCCCTGCACCGTTCGCCGAGGCGGCCTACAACTTCTGGTTGGGCGGCGACTTCATCAAGAACGACGAGCCGCAAGGCAACCAGCCCTACGCCCCGTTGAAAGCCACCATCTCAGCGGTCGCCGACGCCATGCGCCGCGTCCAAGACGAGACCGGGCAGGCCAAGCTCTTCTCGGCCAACATCACCGCAGATGACTACCGCGAGATGATCGCTCGGGGCGAGTTCATCCTTGAGACTTTCGCCGAGAATGCCGACCACGTCGCGTTCCTGGTGGACGGCTACGTGGCCGGACCCACCGCGATCACCACGGCCCGCCGCCATTTCTCAAACCAGTTCCTGCACTACCACCGCGCTGGCCATGGGGCGGTGACGTCACCGCAGTCCAGGCGCGGCTACACGGCTTTCGCCTTGGCCAAGATGGCGCGCCTCCAGGGCGCATCCGGGATCCACGCGGGCACGATGGGTTTCGGCAAGATGGAGGGAGAGCCGGCCGATCGAAGCATCGCCTACATGCTCGAGCGCGACTGTGCCGAAGGCCCGTACTTCCATCAGGACTGGCTCGGCATGAATCCGACAACGCCGATCATCTCCGGCGGCATGAACGCCGTGCGGATGCCTGGCTTCTTCGAGAACCTGGGTCACTCCAACCTGATCCTGACGGCCGGGGGTGGGGTCTACGGGCACCTCGACGGTCCCACCGCGGGGGCGATCTCCCTACGACAGGCCGAGCAGCTGTGGAAGCAGGGCGCCGACCCGATGCAGTTCGCTCGGGAGCACGCCGAGTTCGCCCGTGCGCTCGAATCGTTCCCAGCCGACGCCGAACGGCTGCTTCCTGGCTGGCGCCAAGAACTGAACGTGGCCTGAACTCGACGGAGCCCTCTGCCGGTGCACGACACCCAGGAGGTCGATCGACTCGGCGTGTGGGGCCCAGAAGCTCCGCGCGTCATGCGGCAGGCACGTATTCGTGGATGAGGCCCCGAGTAGGTCGCGTCGTCGGACCCGTATGCACCGTGTGTCCGGGGTCTCGCGACGACGCGCCGACCGTCCACCAGATCGTTCTCTGTGCCGTCGACCGCCTGGTTCCGCTCGAGGGATGTGTGGCATGGCGGACCCTGGCGCCACCGATGTGTGCCGGGTTGAGGACTGATTGAGGACTGAGCATCTCGCGACGACCCAGAACCCTTGTGCCGGAAGGATGGCGGTGAGCCGGCCGGTACGCCGGATCTTGTCTGTCGCACTTTCGTGACCTGCAGAAACGCTCGTTCCGTGACCTGCGATTTCACTTGTCGTTGTTGCGCAGCGTTTGTCACCAGTTGTCGTTGACCTGAGGACTAATTGAGGACTGCCGAGCACACGTGAATCAGTAGCACGAGATCGACAGTTCGCAACGAACCGCTGCCTGAGAGCGTCGAAACACGCCCGACGATGCCCGCTGCATCCGAACGAGGCGACGCGATCCCCCACGACTAGCCCATCCGCGATGGAGGGTGAAAACACCGAGGCACCCAGCTTCAGCTGGTCGGGCTGCGAAGCGCTCGGGTGAACAGGATCGACCCGCCGAACAAGAGCGCAGAAGTCGCGGCGGCCGTCCAGGCCAGCGTCGCATCGTTCGACTGGAGCGCGTCGACCGCGACCGCCACGAGGAAGATCTGCATCGACACGAGTAGCACGACATAGACCGCGAGAGCAGACGAGACGCGAGGCCGGCGCGTCGGCTCGCTCATGACCGTCGACCGAGCGCCCACACGACGCCGTTACGTTCCTCGATGTCGATCCTTCCGAGCGGGAGCGGAGGTGGCCCTGCGAGAACGACGCCCGTGGCCGGGTCGAAGACCCCGTCGTGGCAGGGACAGAAGAGTCGCCGCTCGTCTACTTGGTACGTCACGACGCAACCCAAATGGGTGCACTTCTGACTGAACGCATGGAGCTCCCCGTTCGGGAGCCGAATGAGAATCGCAGGATCCTTCTCCGAGGGGTAGCGGAACAGGTACTCGCCGCCAGGCTTCACGCGGGTGGCCTTGACGATCGCCCGAGGCTCGCCCTCGTTCACCGACCGCAACGAGGTGTACGCCGCAATCGCAACCGTCGAAGCCGCGAACGTGCCGCTGGCAAGCACCAGGAATCGCACGAACTCGCGTCGGGTGACGTCGTCCTCGCCCTCTGAGGTGACAGGGAAGTCCCGTCGCCAGATCGGTGATCGATCGGGAGTCGAGGTCACGTCAGCTCCTCACCCGCGAGTCCGAAGGGATCGTCGAGCCACGGGGTCGGCGCGGGACCCAGCGTGACCGCGACGGCGCCCGGGTCGTCGGTGACCATGCGGACCTTGGTCGTGACGGTCTGGCGCCCGAAGGTGAAGGTGTCGACGAGGGTGCCGCGTCGAGTCGACTCGAACTCTTCGACGGTGCCGTACCAGAGCGCTTGGCTCGGACACACCGATGCGCACATCGGCGCGAGGCCGATCGAGGTGCGGTCGAAGCACAGGTCGCACTTCATCATCAGATCGAAATCCGACAGGTACTTCGGGACCCCGAACGGGCAAGCGATCACACAGTTCGAACAGCCGATGCAGCGCGGCTTCAACGCGGACTGAACGACGCCGTCCTCGTTTCGCTTGATTGCATCGGCCGGGCAGACCTGCGCGCACGTCGGGTCGGCGCAGTGCATGCACACCGTCGGCGCCGTCTGGGTCGTGACCCCTACGTCGATCGGCTCGAGGTGGATCATCGAGTGACCGCGGTGCGTCCCGCACTCCTCGCAGGCCTGGACGCACGCCTCGCAGCCGATGCACCGGCTCTGGTCGATGACCAGCATCGGCTCACCGATCATCGATCCGGGTCCTCGACGTGGAGCGCGAGGTCTCGCTCGTCGACGGTTGCTCCGCCCGCGCCGACGCGCTCGATGCGCACGGCACTCACCTTGTACTCGGGGATCTTGGACACCGGGTCGAGCGCGCGATTCGTGAGCTGGTTGGCGGCCTGGCGCCCGGCCCAGTGGTAGGGGATGAAGACCGTGTCGGGACGGATCGTCGGCACGACCTTCGCCGGCAGGGTCATCGAGCCTCGACGCGACGTCACCCGAACCGTGTCGCCGGTGACGATCCCGTGCTCCTCGGCAAGGTTCGGGTGGATCTCGCAGAGCGGTTCCGGGTATTGGCGCACGAGCTGTGCGATGCGCCGGGTCTGAGAGCCCGAGAGGTACTGGCTGACGACCCGGCCGGTGGTGAGCCAAATCGGGTACTCGGCATCGACGACCTCGGCCGCGGGGCGGTACGGCACCGCATGGAAGAGCGCTCGACCGTTGGGCCGGTAGAACTGCCCGTCCTCGTAGAGCCGGGGGGTGCCGGGATGCCCGATCTCGGGCGCTGGCCAGAACATGCCGAGCTCGTCCTCGACGCGCTCCCAGGTGATGCCGGTGTAGTCGGCGGTGCCACCGTGTGACGCGACTCGCATCTCGTCGAACATCTCCTGGGTGCTCTCGTAGGTGAACAGATGCTCCTTGCCGAGGCGCTTGGCGAGGTCGAGCAGGATCTCCCAGTCAAGACGCGCGTTGCCTGGTGGCGCGACGGCGGGGTTGAGCTTGACGACCCGACCCTCGACGGTGGTGGACGTGCCCTCGTCCTCCTCGTGCAACGAGCCCGGAAGCACGACGTCGGCGTGCCACGCCGATTCCGTGACGAAGAAGTCGATGACGGCGTAGAACTCGAGCTTGTCGAGCGCTTCGCGCGTAAAGCGGGTGTCGGGGAGCGAGACGACGGGGTTGAAGCAGATCGAGAGCAGACCCTTGATCTCGCCGGCGTGGATGGCCTCGACGATCTCTTGGGCGGTGAGCCCCTTGCCCGGGATCTCCGACTCGTCGACACCCCACACCGAAGCGATGTACTCGCGGTGCTCTGGGTTCGTGATGTCGCGGTTGCCCGGGAGCTGGTCGCACTTGTGGCCCTGCTCGCGCCCGCCCTGGCCGTTGCCCTGCCCGGTGATCGTGCACACTCCGCATCCGGGCTTGCCGAACTTCCCCGTCGCGAGACCCAGGTTGATGCACGAGAGGACGTTCTCGACACCTTTGCTCTGGTGCTCGATCCCCCGCGCGTGCAGCAACATCCCGGTCGCGGACGTTCCCCACAGCTCGGCAGCCTCCTCGATGCGAGCCGCCGGGACGCCAGTGACGTCGGCGCCCCATGCCGGCGTGTACTCGCGCACCGCGGCTGCCGCGTCCTCGAACCCATCTGTGTGCTGCTCGATGAACCTGTGGTCGATCCAGTCGCGCTCGATCAGGATGTGCAGGATCGTCCCCATCAACGCGGAATCCGTGCCGGGGCGGAGGCCGAGGAAGACGTCGGCGGTCCGCGCGAGCGGCACGACCCGGGGATCGGCGACGATGAGCTTGGCGC
>JBBECS010000024.1:23342-26213 GCA_040881685.1 Acidimicrobiia bacterium
TCGGCGGTCCGCGCGAGCGGCACGACCCGGGGATCGGCGACGATGAGCTTGGCGCCGCGGTCGCGCGCCCGCCAGATGTAGCTCGTGGTGATGGGCGCGCACTCCGCGACGTTGGCACCGGCAATGAACACCACGTCGGCGAGCGGGATGTCGGACCACGGGTTCGCGGCGCGGTCGATCCCGAGCGCCTTCTTGCCGGCCGCACCGGCCGAGACCATGCAGAGGCGCCCGTTGTAGTCGAGGTTCGCGGTGTGCAGCGCAAGCCGGGCGAACTTGCCGATGAGGTACGACTTCTCGTTCGACAGGGAGACGCCGGAGAGCATCGCGAACGCGTCGTCGCCGTGTTCGCCCTGGATGCGGCGGATCTCGTCCGCGACCGTGCCGAGCGCACGGTCCCAGGTCGACGTCTCGAACCCGCTCGAGGTGCGCATGATCGGGTCGAGCAGCCGATCCGGGTGGCTGCCTTGGAGGTAGCGCTTCACGCCCTTCGGGCAGAGCTTGCCCTCGTTGAACGGGAACTCGTACCACGGCTCGAACCCGACGACCTCGTTCCCACGTGCTTTGAGGATGATCCCGCACTGTTGTCCGCAGAAGCAGCAGTGCGTCTTCACCTGGCGGTCGAAGTCGAGCCCCGCGTCCCAGCCGCCGGGCGGGGTTTCGTTGAGATGAGGGCCGTACTTCTTGACGAGCTCCTCGTCGGTTATCGGGGGACGTGCCATCAGCCGAAACCTCCGACTCGTTGCGTCTGCGCGTGGGCGAAGAGCGCGCGCCGACAGCGGGGGCACACGTCCTGCCAGTTTCCCCCGTCTGCGAGCGTGTAGTCGAAGCCGACCTTCGGGAGGACTGCCTTGAGATCGTCGACCTGGAGCCGCGACGCGTAGGGCTCCGTACACTCTCGGCACGTCTGCTGGGGTCCGGCGGCGGCATCGCGCTTGTAGAACGCGACACCGATGTTCGCGGGCCGCTGGAAGATGTGGAACAGCTTGCCGAACGGGATGTACATGAGCCCCAGGATCACCGTCAGCGCGTGCGTGGTGGTGAGGAACGTGTAGAAGCGTCCGTCCATCCACAGGCTCGAGACGGTCAGCATCAGGCCGGTGATCGAGACGGCGAAGAGTCCCGCGAGCGCAAGGAAGTCGTTCGATCGCTCGACGGCGAGTGCTCCGGGGTCGTGGAGTCGTCGCCTCAGGAAGATGATCACGCCGGCGATGACCAAGAACGCGGCGATGTCGAGCGCGTGGAAGATGAGGAACCCCAAGACGCTCGTCGAGTCGAACTCGAACGTCCCGAATCCGGCGAGGTACGCGCGGTGCTGCTCGGAGTCCTGGCCAACGGACTCGAAGTGCAGCCATCCGAACGTGAGCGGGAAGGTGACGAGCGCGGCCAGGATGCAGCCCCAGAAGATGAGCTGGTGCGCGAACCACCGGCTTGGGGAACGTTTGCGGATGAACGTCTGACCGAGCAGGTTCTTGGCCACGAGGCCGGGGGCCATTCGGGCGTTGGCGCCGCGCCGGCCGCGGCGCCACATGGCTTCCCACCCCCGTCGATGCAGACGCGCCGTCGGTGGGCGTTGCAGCCAGACCGTGTACCGGTACACCACGCCGAAGATCGCGAACAGCGTGCCGACGAGATAGGCGACGAGCGCCGAGTCGAACCAGCGGAGCCCCGAGCTCCCGAGTACGACGAGCAGGACCGTGACCGCGGTCGCGAGCGCGCCGAACGCCAACGCCCGCGGGTCGAGACGTTCCTCCCCCGGCGCCGAAAGCGATCGCGCTCGCACCGACATCACGAGGCTCGAGTCGTGCGCCACGCCACGGCGAGCAGCAGTCGAAGAAGACCGACGAAAGCGAGCGTCCAGGCAATGAGGGCAACACCGAGCATCACCTTCGGCAGACCGTCGAGGAAGTCGATGTCCACTGCGGCGGCCATCCGGAACGTCGCCACGGAGTACATGCCGAGGGGGAACACCAGCGACCAGTACTGCGGGTCGTAGCGCACGGGAACGCGTCGAACACCATGGCGCCACGCGCCGAGGACGATCATCACCGGTATCCAGAACGTGGCGGTGGCCCACGCGAGCACGACCATTCCCGACAGGAACGGATCGAGCTGCTTCACGATTGCGGAGCTCCCCGGCACGAGCAGCAGGTTGGAGCCAGCCAGCACGGAGATCGCGGCCGCCCCCAGACTGATCCAGTACGGGGGGTGGGTCTCCTCGACCCGAAGCTCAACGAACACGAACCGGTAGACCACGAGCGTCGCGACCACCATATAGAGGAAGAGGCCGAGGAAAAATGCACAAGCGCACACGAAGAGGAGGATCTCCGGGGCGGCGACGCGCATCGAGAGCAGTGCGCCCAGGACCGCCACCGATTGCGTGGCCACGGTGAACAGGAACCAGGTTCCGTTGATCCCCTGCGCCACCGCGGGCTTCGGTTCGCGCAGCATCAGCGCAGCGAAGATCGTGTAGACGAGCACCATCCACAGGGCGATTCCCACCACCCACAGGGTCCAGCCGAGCCACCACCACTCGCCGACGACGACTGCCGCGCTTCCGAGCACGTTGGTGCCCGCGACGAGAGTGAGGAATGAGGGGCCCTTGAGGTGGCTCGTCAGATCGCCGACGAACGCGTTACGATGCCGAACGAGGCGCGCGACAAAGAGCACCGCGAGAACGACGTAGGAGATCAGCGCGGCGCCGAAGAGCCCGTCCGCGAGCCAGTGGATCTCCTGCTGCGCCGCCGCGATGGCCACGATGCCGGTCGCCATGACCAGTGCGAAGTACCCGGGAAACAGCCCGGCGAGCCACGACGTGGAACGCGCGGACGCATCCGCTGAACGGATCGGCGTCACGGCGCAAACCTAGCCCTG
>JBBECS010000025.1 GCA_040881685.1 Acidimicrobiia bacterium
CCCCGGGGCAGGTCACTCGATCCCGAGACCGGTGCGGCGACACGTGTCGACCTTCGCGGTCAGACCGTCGTCACCGGAGACGGGTTGGTCGTAAGCGGTCGCATGGTCTATGTGATCCAAAACGACGACCAGGTCACCGTCGTGCGACTCGATCGTGGCCTCGACGGGGGCGAGGTCCGCCGTATGATCATGAGCACACGCTTCCGCCAGCCGTCAACTGCCGATCTGCATCGCCGCAGCCTCTACGTCGTGAACGCCCGCTTCGACACGACTCCTGCCCCAGACACGGAGTACGACGTCGTGAGGGTCCGCGCCTGATACTCGCCCACGCACGAACTTGGCGGCTCTGAACGCTGAACGGCTTTTGTCGGACACGCGAATGGTTCGATGACGGGAACACTCCCGCACTCAGGGGTTACAAGCTGTCCCCCGAGCCATCCGCTCGGGTCCTCGGTGCATCAATTCCCGGTTGTGGCAGCGGCGTCGGGCGTGATGTGAGCGAATACGCTGCGCCGGTTCCAAGTCGGGAACGCCCGGACGAGCCATGACGGACCGTGGAGCTGGATCCGGGACTCGCGGGTTGCTTCCGCCCAGGAGAGCTGCCCGGCGTGCCACTTCACGAAGGCCTCGGCGTCGGCGGTGATGTAGAGGTCTTCGTCCAGACCCGGGTACGTCTTGCAGATCTCGGCCTCGCCGTGCTCGAGCAGCAGCCAGTAGCGCTCGTGCGGCCCGACACCGGTGAAGTCCAGCCGGATGACGACGCGCTGGTCCGGGAGTTGCTCCCGCCGGAGCGCGTGGCACATCGACCACAGCGCCACGAATGGATCGAGGTTCTCGGGAGCCATCTCGAGCCAGCGAGCGCCCCACTCACCGAGGGTCACGCACACCTTGAACAGATCGTCGCCCGCGGTAGTGAGCTGGTACCGCTGACCGCGTCCCTGAGCCTTGGGTCTCGACTCGACGATGCCGAGGCGTTCGAGCTGCTTGAGCCGCTGCGTGAGCAGGGTGCGGGAGAGTCCCGGCGCGCCCTCGAGGATCTCGCCGAACGTCTCGCAGCCCAGATGCAGGTTGCGGACGATCAACGGCGTCCAACGCTCAGCAAAGATCTCCGCGCCACGGGCGATCGGGCAGTACTGCCCGTAGGTCCTCATGAGCGCAGTGTCCCGCGCCTTCCGCCCGCCGTGAAGTCCAGATTCCTGACTTCGAAGTCCAGATCGCTGACTTCTCCCTGGTGTCCCTCGATGGTGCGATGAGCGCATCGACCGGAGGAGGGACGATGACAGCAACCACGACACAGATTCCCGGGTTCAGGGGGGACGTGATCGTCCCCGATCACCGTGACTACGACGACGCTCGGGCCGTATGGAATGGCGCCGTCGACCGACACCCCCGATTGATCGCCCGCGGCAGCGGTACCGCCGACGTTGCCGCCGCGGTGCGCTTCGCCCGCGACCGAGATCTCGAGATCGCTGTACGGGGCGGGGGCCACAACGTGGCCGGCACCGCGGTATGCGACGACGGGATCGTCATCGACCTCTCGGCGATGCGCGCCGTCTCGGTCGACCCCGCCGAGCGCACGGCACTCGTCCAGGGCGGCGCCCTGTGGGGCGACGTCGACCACGGGACGCAGGCGCACGGTCTGGCCACCACGGGCGGCATCGTCGGCCACACCGGTGTCGGCGGCCTCACCCTGGGCGGCGGCATCGGCTGGCTCATGCGCAAGCACGGGCTCACCGTCGACAACCTCGTGGAGGCCGAGGTGATCACCGCCGAGGGTGACATCGTCCGGGCGTCGACCAAGGAGCACCCCGACCTGTTCTGGGCGCTGCGAGGCGGCGGCGGGAACTTCGGCGTCGTCAGCTCGTTCCGGTTCGCGTTGCACCCTGTCGGCCCCACGGTCGTGGCCGGACCCGTCTTCTGGGCCGCCGAAGACACCATCGACGTCCTGCGCTTCTACCGGGACTTCGTCGCCGACGCGCCGGACGAGCTCGGGAACGTCATCCGGCTCGGCACGATTCCCCCGCTCCCGGTCGTCGACCAGGAGCTGCACTTCCGGCCGGCCGTCGCGGTCGCCAGCTGCTACGCGGGACCCGTCGAGGACGGGGAGCGCGCCGTCCGTGCGCTTCATGAGTTCGGTACGCCACTCGTCGACCTGCTCGGACCCACGTTGTACGTCGACCATCAACGCGCCCTCGACGACACCATGCCCCATGGTTGGCACTACTACTGGAAGGCCACGAACCTCACCGGGCTGTCCGACGAGCTCATCGACATCGTTGCCGAGTTCGCCTACGGCGCCATCTCACCGAGGTCGTACGCGGCAATGTTCCACATGGGGGGCGCAGTCGCCCGAGCCCCACGCGATGCCACCGCCTACCCCAGCCGCGACGTGGACCACAACATCATCATCGACGCCGCCTGGCTCCCCGAGCAGGACGACTCGGTCGGCGCCGCTGAGACGGCGTGGGCGCGGGACTTCCTCGACGCCCTCGAAGCCCACCGCGCCGGTGTCTATGTGAACTTCCTCGACTCCGACGACGACACCGGCCGAGTGCGCGAGGCCTACGGCGACGCCACGTACCAGAGGCTCGCCGAGGCGAAAGCCAAGTACGACCCCGACAATGCGTTCCGCAACAACAAGAACATCCAGCCGGACACACCGGCGCTGTGAGCCACTGCAGCAACTCGTGTCGCGGTCCCGATACGCGGCACGAGCACGAGGACTCGTTCTCCTGCGGTGGCGCAGCTCCCGGGAGAGAGCACCCCGGCACCGCAGCGTGTCAAACTGTCCCCCGAGGAGCGCCTGCCATCCGGCGGCGGAATCCAGTCACAGGTCGCCCGACTGCGAGTCGCCGGGGATCATCGCTCGGCTCGGCACGGCCCAGATACACAAGGAATCCCAGTGTCATCCCTCGTCGGTCCCGCGGGTTCGCCAACTGCTCGGCCGCGTTCATCGACACCCTCAAGAAAGTGGTGGCGAGCGTCAGGGCGAGGGGAAGAGGCGGCCGAAGCGGAGGGCGAGCCAGGGCTTTCGGCCCCACACGCGGACCCTCCCCGTGTACGCGCCCCACAGCTGGCTCCGCCGGCCGTACCCGATGAGGATCCAGCCGACGGGATCCGCCGAGATGTGCACGGCTGCGTTGGGTGGCGATCCGTTGTTGATCGTGAGGGGCGACGGTGTGCAGTGCAGCCCGAGCCCGCCGGAACGTCCGCGTAGGCGCACGTCCATCGTGAAGGTCCGTCCCTCGGTCGCTGATCCGTCGTACACCAATGGCAAGAGGACGAGAGCACCTTCGAAGATGGCAATCGCTTCGCGGCGCGTGATCGGCCACGGTGCGTCGACGGTTCGTGCGATGTCATATCCGTGGATGACGAGCTCCCCGAGGAGAATCGCGGAACTGTGCGCGTGGGAGCACTCGAGCTCGGGGGGGCCATACGGAAGCATCGCCGAATTCGGGTCCCGGCAACGCTCGATCCACCGCGTGACGGACGCCCCGAAGGCCTCGGCATCCCACCCGCGACCGATGGCCTCGATCTCCCGCTCGTTGATCTCCGACATGCGCGGCGTGAACTCGCGTCCGTGTCCAACGTCGACCGTGGAACCCTCCGACATCGCCGACCACCGATCGAAGGCGGTCATGACGTGGCACGCGGCTTCTTCGATACTCCAGTCCGAGCCATCGACCTGGCGGTTCCGGTCGACGTCGCCGATCAGCGTGTCGAACCGGAAAACCGCGGCCTCGAGGTCGTTCCGCAGCTCCGTCCACGGAACGGTCATCGCCAAGCCGGTCAGTCGCTCTTACCTCGCACTGGCACTCCTGTCGTTCGAGAGCGCCGAGCACCCTACCTTCGACCGATTCGGTGAGAGCTCACAGCGCGTCCGCCCGCGCACCGCTGGTCCGTCAAACTGAGCGCTGACGGGACCTTCTCGGGAGAGATCACCCCGCCACCGCAGCGTTACAAATTGTCCCCCGAGCCGGTGCCAATCAAGATTCAGCCGGT
>JBBECS010000026.1 GCA_040881685.1 Acidimicrobiia bacterium
GGGATGTTGAGCCCGATCGACGGGTCGCACCACTCCTCGACCATCCAGTCGTTGTACGCCTGCACGCACGCGAGCGCGAGCTCCCGGTCGTCAGCCTCCATGAAGGTCTGGCCGCAGAAGCGCGGGAACGTCGGGAACGGCAGCGAGCCGTCGACCCATGCGATCTCGAAGTCCTTCTTGCGCTCCTTGGCGTCGTAGCAGCCGGGACGCATGTCGTCGTAGGTGACGGCGGTCATCGTCATGACCGTCTTGTCGAACTTCGACACGTCGTCGCCTGGCGTTGCCGACTTCGGGATCGCGACGAACTTCTTCTGGACGTAGATGAGCTTGTCCTCGTAGATCCAGGCGTCACCCCACTCGCCGTCCGGGTCCTCGGACATCTCGTACTTGGCGCCCTTCTTGATCTTGAACGCGCCCCACTTCTTGCGCTCGACCCGCGGGCCCTTCTCCCGGTGCTTCTCGGGCAGCCACGTCTGCCAGACGTGCGCCGGCTCCACCACGTGGTCGTCGACGCTGATGATCTTCGGCAGCTCGGTCATCGCTTGCTCTCCTCAGTCTCTGCATCCGCGAGCGGGTCGTGCGGTTCTCCGGAGTCGAAGCCCCCATGCTTGCGCATGAACGTGGTGGCGCGGCGATGGATCCGCCAGCCATCCGGCGTGCGCCGGTACTCGTCCCGGTACCAACCTAGGCGCATGGCGTGTGTGTGCTGATCGATGAAGACGAAGTGCTGCATCCCGGTGGCGCTGTCGTCGTCGAGCTCGACCACCGGCATGTTGCCGATGAACTGGCCTCGGGGCGCGGCTGCGAGCAGCGCCGGGAAGCGCTCGAGGGTGTACGCGGTGCCGAAGGCGTTGTACTCGCCGTCGGGGGTGAACACGTCGAGCCATCGGTCCTCTTCGAACTGGCTCGCCAACAACATGTACCGCGCGCACAGCGCGTGCAGCTCGACGAGGTCGGCGATCCGTCGAGCGTCGTCGGTCACGCAGTCCCCCGGGCGGGCGGAAGTAGCGCATTCACTAGGCGAGAATTAGGTTATCACCGAGGCAACAGGGAGCGGCGTGTGGAGATCGAGGGGAAGCACGCGATGGTCGTCGGCGGCGCGTCCGGCTTTGGTCGCGCCACGGCCGAGATGCTTCACGCACGGGGCGCGCGGATCACGGTGCTGGACCTGCCGACCTCCGATGGCGAGTCCGTCGCTGCTTCGCTCGATGGTTCCTTTCATCCCTGCGACGTCATGGACGCGGTCGCGGTCCAGCGCGCGATCGACGATGCGGTGACAGCAATGCAGGGCTTGCACATTGCGGTGAACACGGCTGGGGGTGGCACGGCCCAGCGCACGATCAGTCGTGACGGCCCGATGCCGCTCGAAGCCTTTCGGCGTCTCATCGACCTCAACCTGATCGCGACCTTCAACCTCAATCGCCTCCAGGCGTGGGCCATGAGCAAGAACGATCCGGTGGACGACGAGCGCGGCGTGATGATCAACACCGCGTCGATTGCCGCGTTCGAAGGCCAGATCGGCCAGGTCGCCTACTCGGCGGCGAAGGCCGGGATCGCGGGGATGATGCTGACGATGGCCCGCGACCTTGGCAGCATGGGCGTGCGTGTCATGGCGATCGCTCCGAGCCTCTTCGCGACCGGGATCACCAAGGGGATCCCTCAGGAGATGGAAGCGGACCTCACCAGAGACGCCGCGTTCCCGAAGCGCATGGGTCGACCCGACGAGTACGCCAAGCTCGCCGTTGCGATCGTCGAGAACGCCATGCTGAACGGCGGGACGATCCGACTCGACGGCGGCCAGCGCTTCGCACCCAAATGATCGGTTGTCACGATGGAGGAGCAGACCATGCCAGCTGACGCATTCCGGTACGACGGCAAGCGCGCACTCGTCGTCGGTGGTGCCACCGGCATGGGGGCAGCCACTGCGGAGCTGTTGCAAGACGCCGGTGCCGAGGTCGTGGTCATGGACTTCGCCGACATCAGGCTGCCGGGAGTAAAGGGCATCCACGTCAACCTTGCCGACGCCGCGTCCATCGACGCAGCCGTCGACGAATGTGGCGGGCACATGGACGCGCTGTTTTCGTGCGCGGGTGTCGCCGACGGCACTCCCGGCATCGAACGGATCAACTTCATCGGCCACCGGCACCTGATCGACCGCCTGCGCGCGAAGCAGATGTTGCCGCGAGGGTCGGCAATCGGCTTCATCTCGTCAGCCGCGGGCCTGGGGTGGGAACCGAATCTGGCGGAGCTGCACGAGCTGCTGGACACTCCCGACTTCGACTCGGCGGTGCAATGGGTGGAGAAGCACGGCAAGGCCGACTACATGTCGATGAAGCAAGCGATCTGTGCGTACGTCGCACGTGAGGCATTCCCGCTCCTGAAAGACGGCATCCGCATCAACGCCATCTGTCCCGGCCCCACCGACACTCCGCTCGCGCAGGCCAACAAGGAGATGTGGCTCGGGTTCGGCGCCGACTATCGCGGCGAGACAGGGATTGAGCCCTCCACTCCGCTCGAGCAGGCATACCCGCTGGTGTTCTTGTGCAGCGATGCCGCGTCGTATGTCAGCGGGATCACGTTGATCTCCGACGCCGGCTACATGAGCTCGGGCATCACGGGCTCGTTCCCCAACGCGACCGTCATCGCCAACATGCTCCTCAACCGATAGGCGTGTTGCGCTCGCGATGACCGCAGCAGTTCCGCTTCCGGAGCTCACTCCCGTCAACGAGTGGTTCTGGACCTCGGGTGCCGACGGCCACCTCAGGATCCAGAGCTGCGCTGAGTGCGGGACGCTCGTGCATCCGCCGACCCCGATCTGTCCGGTGTGTCGCAGTCGATCGTGGGCGCCAACGGTGGTGTCGGGTCGCGGCACCGTCGTGGCTTTCACGATCAACCAGCATCAGTGGCTGCCGTCGTTCGAACCTCCCTACGTGATCGCGATCGTGGCGCTCGAGGAGGATCCCTCGGTGCGTCTCACGACGAACATCGTCGGTTGCGATCCCGACGAGGTGCAGATCGGCCAAGAGGTCGCTGTGCGCTTCGAGCAGCAAGAGGACGTCTGGCTCCCGCTGTTCGAGCCGACGGGCGGCACCACCGATGCCACTGCGCTGGTACCCGAACCGCAGCGTCCAACCGTGCGGGCTCCTGTACGCCCCGACCGGTTCGAGCATCGGGCTGTGCTCTCGGGCGTCGGCCGCTCTGCGATCGGGCGTCGCCTGATGGTGGACCCGAGAGCGCTCACCGTCGACGCCTGTCTGGCCGCGATCGCGGACGCGGGCCTCACGCCCGACGACATCGACGGGCTGTCGACCTATCCGGGTCCCGCGGGCATGGGCATCAGCGAGGGCGGCGCGACGGCCATCGAGGAGGCGCTGCGCCTGCGGCCGACATGGATCAATGGCGGCATGGAACTTCCCGGGCAGGGAGGCGCCGTGATCGCAGGGATGCTCGCAGTGGCCAGCGGCTTGTGCCGGCACGTCCTGTGCTTCCGCACGGTGTGGGAGTCGACCGCGGCGGCACTCGGGATCGGTTTCGGGGGCGGTGGTCGCGTCTCAGGGCCTCTGATCGAGTGGCGCGCGCCGTTCGGCGCCATGTCGGCGGCGAACTGGATCGCGATGCACGCGAGCAACTACTTCCATCGGTATGGCGCGACTCGAGAGATGCTGGGATGGATCGCGTTGAACGGTCGCGCGAACGCAGCTCGCAATCCGGTGGCGATCTACCGGGATCCGATGACGATGGACGACTACCTGTCGGCGCGCCCGATCAGCAGCCCGTTCGGGCTCTTCGACTGCGACGTCCCGTGTGACGCATCGGTCGCGGTCGTCGTGTCCGACGCGTCTGTCGCCGGTGATCTGCCGAAGCCGGCGATCCGCGTCGAGGCCGTCGGGACGCAGATCACCGAGCG
>JBBECS010000027.1 GCA_040881685.1 Acidimicrobiia bacterium
GAAGATCATCAGCAACGCTGTCAGCATGAGGCAGGCGACGACTGCCCCGGCAGCTATCGTGACGTGCGAAAAACGGTCGACCGGCGGGCCATTCATAAACTTACTCCTCCATGACGAACTCGAATAACAACGCGCCCGCAATGGTGAATACGACGGCAAAAACGGCCAGCAGCCGAACCCACTGCCACAGTTGTGGATCGACCTCGCCGGCTAGCACGATGCAGGTTGCTTCGGCTGCCGCCAATACGACCGGCGTCACCAACGGCAGTAGCAATAGCGCGAGCATGCCTCCGCGAAATCGCAGACCGGCCGTGAGGGCGCTCAAGAGTGTGCCGATCGACGCAAAGCAAATGCTTCCCAGTGCCGCAATCATTAGCATCGGACCTGGTCGGGCGAGAAGTGGAACGTCGGTCAGCACGATAAAGGCGGGAATGAGCACGATTTCCAAGATCACGAGCGAGATGATGTTCACCACCATCTTGGCTAAGAATATCAAGCTGGAATCCACCGGATACAGATTCAGCGCTTGCCAGCATCCGGTATCGAGTTCGTTCGCAAACGATCGTTCCAAGGCCAATGTGCCCGCAAAAAAGATAGACAACCACAACAGACCGCCGACCGTACGCGTTTTTTGCTCCAGCGGCAAATTGATTTGCGTGGCCAGCAGAAACACAAGCACCAATCCGAGCAGCAACATACCCGGCCAGGCGTTTTGCGCGCGGAGCTCCCGCGTCAGATCCTTATGGATCATCCACCACAGCGATCTGACGGATTCGCGTGCTCGCATCATGCGCTCTGCAACGAATAGATCGGAAGACACCCCGTCGGTTCGACTTCGACGATGCGACCCGCATCGAGCGATACAAGTCGATCGGCCAAATCGCGACTATCGCGGGAGTCGTGACTGACGAAGCACACGGTCTGCCCGGCGCACGGCCATTGGCGGAAGAGCTGTTCCAGCCAGTCGCGACCCTGCGCATCGAGACTCGCAAAGGGTTCGTCGAGCAGGATTAGGTGTGGCTCGTGGACCACGGCGCGGGCGATTGCCAGACGTTGCCGCAAGCCTTGTGAGAGTTGCCCCACGAGCCGATTTGCCAGTGGCTCGAGCCCGGCCGCCGCTGCCGTCAACGAAAGATGTCGCTCAGTACTTGATGGGCTTCAACGATGGAAGCTTGATGTTCGTGAAGCACTGGAACGGGACCTGGATGGTCCACTCGGTGCCATCGCTGGCGACGAGCTGACCACAGGGCGTCCCGGCCTTGAAGCCCTTCGGGTACTTCGTCGGACCGACGAAGCCGTCGATCCCATACGTCATCTTGGCCGCCGCCTTCTGGATCTTCTCGGGCGTCGGGTTCTTCCCGGCCTTCTTCAAGGCCTCGATGAACATGTCCGCCGCGAGGTATCCAGCGATGGTCGGCTGGTTGATGGCCTCGCCAGGGGCGACCGCCTCGACCGCGTCCAGGAACTCCTGAACCGCCGGCACGTCTGCCGCAGCCTCCGGCGTGGAGAACTGCGTCAGCACCGATCCACCCTCCACCAGGTTGGTGGCGAGCGGTGAGTACAGGACCGCATTCGTGGCAATGCCGTCGAACCCAGCGTCGTTGAGCGCGAGCTGGAACCCGCCCTGGAGGTTGTCCTGGGAGATGACCAGGAAGATCACGTCGGGTGGCTCACCATCGTTGGACGTCATCAGCTCGGTGACGTACGGCGAGAAGTCGCTCACGGGTGCCGGGTCGGGCGGAGGCAGCGAAGACTCGTCGTAGACGATCTCCATGCCCACGGCCTCGGCCGTCGCCACGATCACAACCTTCCCCGAACGACCGGAGTCGTTGTCTTCCGAGATGACTGCCGCGGTCTTGCCATCGGCACCCTTGGCCTCACCCTGATCCTTGAAGGCCTGGTCGATCAGGCTTCCCCACGTGTTGCTCGCAACCTTCACCGGCGGCGCGGGCGTGAGACACCCACTGAAGCCGAACGCGTACTTCGTCTCGCAGAAGCCGAGCGAGATGCCCCACCCGAAGGCGGGCACGTGCTGCTGCTCGGCGTACTCAGCCGCAGCCAGGTAGTTCGGCGAGAGGACCGGCACGAGTGCCGCCACTCCCTCCTGCTCGACCAGACGGCGAGCCTCGGCGAGGTTCGTGTCGGCGCTGTTCGCGTCGTCACCCCACCCGACGTAGCTCAGCTCGCGTCCATTGACGCCACCGTTCTGGTTCTCCTGCTCGAACCGGGCCAGCACGCCCGTCTCGCCGCCGAAGTCCTTGAACGGGAATGCCGGGCCGAGCCCGCCGACGAGAACCTCGTCGTCGGTGATGCCCCGGACGTCTTGACTCTTCACGCGTGCGTTGGCGACCCCGCTCACTCCGAGCGCGAGCCCCATCGCAGCAGTGACCGCGATCGCGGTCACCAGCTTTCTTCGCTTCACGGGGTCCCCCCTTGTGGGTTCATTGGTTTGCTTGCCTTCTCCGAGCCCTCGCCCAGGTACGCGGCGCGCACCTCGACGTTGGCCTGGATCTCTTTCGGCGTCCCGCTCGCGAGCACCCGACCGAGATCGAGCACCACGATGCGGTCGCTTTGGCGCATCACGAATCCGACGTCGTGCTCCACGAGCACGACCGCGCACGCCTCGTCCTTGCGAATCAGCTGGATGAGGTCACCCAGGCGCTCGACCTCGCCCTCTTCGAGCCCAGAGGTGGGCTCGTCGAGCATGAGCACCTTCGGCACATCGACGATGGCGCGGGCCACCTCGACCATGCGCGCCAGCCCGATCGGGAGCGCGCCCGATGGGTCTTTCGCGACCGACGTGAGCCCACATTGCTCGAGCACTTCGCCGACCCGAGCGCGCCGCGCGCGCTCGTGGCGACGCCGGGTCGGGAACGACACGAGGTCCGCCAGCATCCCTCCGCCGCCACCCCGCCACTCGACGGCAGCGAGGACGTTGTCCTCGACCGACAGCCAGCCGAAGGTCTGCACCCGCTGGAACGTCCGCCGCATGCCTCGGCGCGCCCGGGCCACGGCGCTGAGGTTGGTGACGTCCGTGCCGTCCAGCACGACGCGGCCCTGATCGGGCGCCCGGACGCCGGAGACGACGTCGAACAAGGTCGTCTTGCCCGCGCCGTTCGGTCCGATGAGGCCGAGGATCTCGCCCCGGCCGACCGTGAAGCTCACGTCGCTGAGCGCGACGATGCCCCCGAAGCGAACCGTGACGTCGTGCAAGGCCATCGCCGCGTGTGCGGATTCGGGCACGGCGAGAGACGGCGCGCGCACGCTTTCGACCGTCGCCACTGGCTCTCCCCCCTTACCCAACGGCAATCTGACGCTATATCAGATTTCGCGGGGGAATCTAGACGTCCCGGCTCGCCAATGGCGGTCGGTCCCCATCGTCATGCTGGTCGCGCTCGCTCGGCGTCGGGGCCCAACTCACTGGTCGACTCCGCAAGCTCCGTCTCCTGCGTGGCGAGCGGCGGAGCCGTCCGCCACGCGGACGCCGCCCTTCGGGTCGCTCGCCTGCTCGCGCAGCACCGGCGCGAGACGGCCGAGGAGGTCATGGATCTCGCGGGCGCAGGTCTCGAACTCGGGCAGGTCTCCCCCGGCAGGGTCGATGACGTCCTCCCACGGCTCGAGCGCGACGCCGCCGAGATCGAGCGCGGCAACTCGCTCCGGGAACGCTCCTGATGTTGGTTCGGACGACAGGTCGCGCGCGAGCCTGCGCAAGGTGCCCGTACGGCTCGCAGCTTCCGGATGCACCCGGCGCACATAGGCCACGTGCTCACCCGCCAGTCCCACGACGAGGTCGGCCGCAGCGACGTGGGCGTCTCGGAGCTGCATGCTGCGGTGCGAGGGCGCGCCGAGCTCGAGCCCTGCGAGAGCCTCTCGAGTTCGCCAGCTCATCGGCATTCCCTCGATGACGTGCGTCCCCGCCGTGGTGATCTCGAGGTCCTGGATCTCGGTGTCGGGCACGTGCGCCGAGAGGATCGCGCCGGCCATCACCGAGCGTGCGGCGTTTCCGGTGCAGAGAAAGAGGATGTGTGGCATCGCCTGCCCTGATCAGAGGTCGCCGGCGGGGATGTTCGCCTTGGCGGTCGGCACCTTCTTGCCCGCGTGCACCACAAACGCTCCCTCTTCGTAGCGCACCACATCACGACGGATCCACGTGGGACAGCAGTTGGCGTCGGACTTCTTGTAGATGGGCATCCATGTGACGAGGGTCCCCTTCTTGATCCTCGCGGTGCCCTTGTAGAGCTGCGCGTGTGCCAACACTTCGACGGCGCCTGACTCGTCGAGGCCCACGATGTCGAGATCGAGGATCTGTCCCGTGCCCTCCGATCGATACCCCAACACGAGCTCCGGTTCGTCGTCTCCGGTTAGGTCACCGACGGCGTGAGTCACGTCCGCGTAGAGCAGAGATAATTCGTCGTTCTCAAGATCCGTTGGCGTAGTGAGCGCGAGCCCCATCGCACGACCATCCTCGGTGATGCGATGGATGCGAATCGCCCAATTTCGCGACACCAACACCTCATCGATGGGCAGGCTCGCATGGATCTGTACGAACAAGCTCACGTCCGTTCCTTCGACCAAGAAGCACCGACTCCTCTCGTCCCGTTCAATGTCAGCGCAATCTGGAACTGGCATCGAATCCGTGAACGCCTCCGACAGAGGGATCAGGACGGTGTCCTCCGTCGTCCAGCGCTCGATCCGACGTGGTGCAGCGGACGCCGGGCCGATCGCGCTCAGCGCGAAGACCATGACCAGTGCCGCAACGCGCATGCAGGTTCGGGTGATCATGCCGTAGGCGTGCAGAGGGTCTGGACCTCGCTGGGACGTTGGCGGTTCGCCGAGCACAACACGGTCAGCACACCGTCGGCCGTGGATCCGTCCTCGAACACCACGTGGAACGTGGCGTCGAAGCCGTTCAGATCGGCGCGCAGCTTCCCGCTGAGCTCGAAGCTGGCCACCGCCGCGCCCGGCACATCGGCGGCGGTGAGAACAACGGAGTTGTTCGGGTCGATGATCCCGGTCACCTTGCCGAACGCCTTCGTCTCCGTGACGATCGCGCCGGTCGGATCACCGAGCTGGATCGTCGCTTTGATCTGGCGGACCTCCTTCGCCCCGCCGCCGAACACGTCGCCGTCGAAGTCGGAGGTGGCTTCGATGCTGCCGCCGACAGGATCAACTCGCAGCAACAAGGTGGTCGTGCCGTCGGTCCCGAAGGTCGTGTTCGTGAACGTTCCCTCGTAGTAGCCGTCGTACTGCTGCGCGAGCGCGACGACGGGGTTGGAAGACCGAGGAACGACCGTGGTCGGCACCGGCACGGTGGTGGACGTCGTCGACGTGGACGTGGACGAAGTTGTCTGCGATGTCTGCTTCTTCTTCTCGCCGCCGCCGCCACCCAACGCCACGGCGGCCACGCCGACCACGAGGACGACACCGGCTGCTCCGGCACCCATCGCAACACGGCGTCGGTGCAAGGCTCGACGTCGCTCCGCACGCCCAACGGGGGGAAGCGTCATGCGTTCGAGGCTACCGGCCGGTCGATCGCGGACCTCGACACCACCGTCCGTATGCTTGGTCCATGCCCGTCGACGTGCGCCGAGCCGCCGAGCGCTTCCACACGCAGCTCGATTGGCTCGACTCGTGGCACTCGTTCAGCTTTGGCGGTCACTACGACCCGGACAACACAAACCATGGACTGCTCCTGGTCAACAACGACGACCGCATCACGGGCGGCGGCGGCTTCGGCCCGCATCCGCATTCCGACATGGAGATCGTGACGTGGGTGCTCAGCGGTGAGCTCGAGCACCGCGACAGCATCGGCACGCACGGCGTGATCTATCCGGGCCTCGCGCAGCGGATGAGCGCCGGACGCGGCATCCGTCATTCCGAGATCAACGCCAGTCCCACCAACGAGGTGCATCTCGTGCAGATGTGGGTGCTGCCCGACACGCGCGGCGTCGAGCCGAGCTACGAGCAGCGCGACCTCGGGGATTCGCTGACCGACGGCGGCCTCGTTCCCGTGGCGTCGGGGCGAGGTCACGAGGGTGCAGTGTCGCTGCACCAGCATGATGCCGCGCTCTGGGTGGCGCGACTCCGCGCGGGCGGGGAGGCCAAGGTCCCCGACGCCCCGCATGCGCACGTGTTCGTGGCGACCGGCAGCACCGACCTCGACGGTGTCGGTGGGCTCGACACCGGCGATGCCGCCCGACTGAGCGAAGCAGGAGCGCTCGGCCTCACGGCGGGCGACGACGGTGCGGAAGTGCTCGTGTGGGAGACCGCCTAGTCCCCCTCGTCTACGTCGGTCCAGCCTTGACCGTCGACGTAACGCCGGATCACTCGCGCCGGGTTCCCCACCGCCACGCACCGATCCGGGAGGTCCGAGGTCACGACCGATGCCGCTCCCACCACGACGTGCGCGCCGATCGAAACGCCCGGCAGCACGACGGCACCGTGCCCGAGCCACGAGCCGTCACCGATAGACACCGGACGCGACGGCGCGAACTGTCGCCCGATCGGCGTGTCGACATCCTCATATCCGTGGTTGGCGTCAGTCACGTAGACGTTGTGACCGGTGTACACGTGATCACCGATCACCACGCGCTCGTGCGCGACGACCGCGGTGCCTTTGCCGATCAGCGAATGACTGCCGATCGTCAGCACTTCCACCGCGCCGAGTTCGTGCGCGGGTGACACGCCTGCCGAGAGGCTCGCGTAGGGACCCACGATGGTTCCCTCGCCGATGCGGATGTAGCGCTCGCCGAACAGCGCGGTGACGGGAAAGCAGATCGCGCTCCCCGCGCCGAAACCCAGGAAGCGCTTGGCTCGCTTCGTGTGCGAGCGGATGGCGCCGCGTTCGATCACGTTGTCCCAGACGCGCTGAATGAGCCGACCCCGAAAACGGGTGATCACTCCGGCGGGCCGACGACGACGACCTGATCCCGCGGGCCGAGCGTCACCGTCATCGACTTCGCAGGATTCATCACGACTCGAGGTCCGCCTTCCTCACTCTGCGCCGTGCGGTAGCCCAGCGCGACCTCACCTCGAGCACGCGCGGCAGCCACGATGCGCGCGAACGAGACCGCGCCGTTCTGGCGCACGTACCACGATGCCGGCTTGAGCCCGATCGCCGAGCCCTCGGCATCAAAGAGGTCGGTGAAGACCGGTTCGAGCGCAGGGTTCTCCGAGAGCTGCGTGAGCATGTAGCTGGACAGTGCGTCGCTCACGACGAAGTCGTCGGCGCCCGTCGCCTGGGCGAGCTCCACGTCGCCGGCGTCGAGGAGCTCGGTGACGATTCGGCAGCGGCTCCCGTCGACCGCCGACTCACGGAGCGCTCGGCGCAAGAGCAGCAGCGTGAGCAGGGTGCGGGCGTCGGCTTCGGACGCGGTGAGGCCGTCGCGGTATCCGAGGATGATGACGTGGTCGAACGACCGCCCGCTGACGGTGTCCGTGAGCTCGTCGAGATCCGCGCGCTCGGCCTCGAACCGCACGCGGAGGCGTTGCACCGGCACGTCATGAAGCTGTTCGGGCGGGACCAGGTCGGGATCGACGAGCACATCTACCGCCGAGCGCGGCGGCACGAACTGGTCGAGCTCGGCCAGCACCGCAGGACCCAGCCAGTTCCAACCGACGACGAGGAGCTGCTCGGGCCCGCTCTCCGACGGGCCGAGCGTCACATCGCCGGCTACCTCGTCACGCAAGCCGGTGAACCTCACCTTGTCATCGTCTTCCGCGAGCGCGATCACCTCGTCGCCGTCGGTGAAGACCGTGTCCATCGGTGGATTGACCGCAACGGAGCCGTCGGCTCGTCGCACACCGATCACGCACGACTCCTCGTAGGCGAGGAGGCTGTCACCGAAGGTGCGACCGACGAGGGGCGCAGCAGACTCGAAGTACAGCTCGTCGCCGTCGAAGTCCAGGAGGTCCTGACACACCGCGCTCAGCCCGGCTTGGCGGCAGGCCTGGGCGGTGATACGCGCGATCACGTCAGTGGCGCGCACGGTGAGCACACGGCCGCCGCTCGCTTCCTGGAGCGCGCGTGCCGTCTCGGTATCGTTGACTTCGGCAACGATCGGAGTCCGCTGAGCCTCGTCGATCGAGTGGAGCACGGCGAGCACCGCCTTCACCACGACCCCGTCACCCTCGGAGTTGGAATCACCGAGGACGATCACCGACCGCGCTTCAGCGACGTTCGTGATCTTGAGATCGTTCAGGCTCGACGGGCTCCCGGTGCGGACCACGATGCGGGTGCCGCGCAGGTCGTCGATCCGCGACGCGAGGTCCTCTTCCATCTCCTGTTTGTCCCGGTCGGCCAGCACCACGATCGCCGGCCGCTTCTGGTTCTCGTTGGCGACGCACAGCTCCGAGACCACGGTGTAGATCCGGGGCGAGAAGCCGAGGACGAGCGTGTGCCCGCTCTCGATGACGGCGCTGCGCCCGCGTCGCATGAGCTCGATCCGCTGCTCGATACCACTTGCGATGAGGCCGATGAGGACCGCCGCGATCGAGATGCCGATCAGCGTGACGATCAACATCACGATCCGAAGGAACCAGCCGTTGTCTCCCGAGAAGGTTCCCGGATCGAGGATACGGAGCAGGCTCTGCCAGAACGCCTCGCCGAGATCGGTGTTCTCCTCGTTGATTGCGGTGCCGGTGATGGCCAGCACGAAGGCGGCGAAGAAGACGAGACCGAATGTCAGCAGCGCCAGGTAGCCGATGACCGGCAGCGTGCCGCGGGCGATCGTGTTGTCGAATCGGTACCTGGCCTTCTGTCCGACCGACCACCGCATCGGCTTCACGTCGGCAGACTATGCGGGGGTTGTCCGCGTACGCCCCTCTGCGAGAGGATGAGCGCGCATGGCAACGACGGCTGGCGTCAGCACGAAGGCCTCGATCAGCCCCAAGCTGTTCGGTCTGTTCGTCGCAGGGGGCGCGGTCTCGGTGCTGCTGGGCGTCTACGCCCACGCACACGACCCAGTGGCCAACAAGCTTCCATACGACTTCATCTTCAGTGGCACGATCCAAATGAAGGCGTGGTTCGCCAGTCTCGCGGTGCTGCTCGCGGTAGTGCAGGTGCTCCTCGCCCTTCGGCTCTACGGCAAGGTGCACTGGCCGACGCGGATGCCACCGTGGCTCGGTGACGTGCACCGGATCACCGGCACACTCGCGTTCTTGGTGACCCTACCCGTCGCCTACCAGTGCCTCTGGTCGCTGGGCTTCCAATCGGGTACCACTCGGGTGCTGATCCACTCCATCTTCGGGTGCATCTTCTACGGAGCGTTCGTGACCAAGGTGCTGGCGGTCCGAGTTCGCGGGCTCCCGAACTGGATGCTCCCGATCGCCGGCGGCCTGGTGTTTGCGGCGCTGGTTGTCCTCTTCCTCACGAGCAGTCTCTGGTTCTTCACCTCGGGCGACGCGCCGAGGCCGGTGTTCTGATGTTCCTCAAGCGCGTCGTCACCGTGGTGGAAATGCTTGCGCTCGCCGCGACGCTCTTGTTCGTCGTGATGCTGTTCGGCAACGAGGAGGGTGGAACGCTGTCCCCGGGGGCGGCGATCTACGACGCCAACTGTGCGAGCTGCCACGGAGGCGATGGCGGCGGCGGACTGGGACCAACGCTCGCGGGCACGGTGACGAAGACCTTCCCCGATATCGAGGACCAGATCGCGTTCGTTGGCGCCGGTGAAGGGGCGATGCCCGGGTTCGACGGCGAGCTGAGCGACGAACAGATCAGCCAGGTCGTCGAGTACACGCGCACGCTCGAGGGGTAGACGATGCCCGGCGCGGCGTCCGTTCGCATCGGGTTCCTGTACGACTTTCCCCAGGGCGACGGCGGCGCGGCCATGGAGACCGCGTTCCGGCTCGGTTTCAACGAGGTGGCAGCGTCGGGCCGCGTGGATCGGGAGGTCGAGCTCGTCCCGAACCACGCGCGCGGGCTGCCGGCAGGGACCGAGCACGACGTGGTCACGGCGTTCATGGAGCTCGAGAGCTCCGGGTGCATCCTCGTCGTCGGCCCGTCCATCAGCGACAACGGCTTGATCACCGCGCCGCTGTTCGACGAGTTCGGTCTGCCGAGCATCAACTACACCGGCGGCGAGCGCACGCGCGGCGTGTTCGGCTTCCACTACCAAGTCGGGTCCCTCGAGGAGGAGCCGGCGGTGCTCGCCGCGCGGCTGGCACAGCGTGGGCTCACCCGCCCGGCGGTCGTGCACGACCAGTCACCCGTCGGGAAGCGGTACGCCGAGTGCTTCGACGATGCGCGCGGAGCACTCGGCCTCGAGACCGCGGGCAGCACCGCCATCTCGGCGATGGCCGAGGATCTCTCCGGGCCGATCGCACAGCTGCGCGAGCTCGGACCCGACTCGCTCGTGTATTTGGGCCTCGGCATGTCGTCACGGGCGGTAGCGCTCGCGCTCCAAGCCTCGAGCTGGGACGTGCCGGTCGTCGCGAACAGCGCGTTGATGTTCGGCTACGCGCGGCCCGACTGGCGCGACGGATATCGCGGCTGGGAGTACCTCGACGCGATCGCGGATGACAATGTGATGCGGGCACGCCTTCGCGAACAGGACGCGGCCATCGCGGCCGGGCCGGTCTCGTGTGCGATGTACGACATCGGCCGCCTGGTGGGCGAGGCGCTGGCACGGGCCGAGCACCTCACCCGCGACGGCCTCCGTGAGGCGCTCGAACGGGTGAAGCAGCTCCCGGCAACCTGCGGGCGGGAGGGCACGACGATGAGCTTCGGCGTGTGGGATCACGCGGCGCTCAAGGGCGAGTACCTCGTGTTGCGCGAATGGCGCGACGGCAAGACGGTGCAGGTCGACGTCGACTGACTGATGTCGAGCGCGGCGCCGGAGGCGCTCGCCAGCGAGCGAACGGTCTGGAAGATGCACGGTGCAGACCCGCAGGAGCTCGGCCAGGGAGCGAGCGAGGCAAGATGAGCGGTCCGATCCGGGTCAGCGAGGACCCACCGTTCGCCGAAGGACCGGTCTGGTGCTCCGCGGCCGGCGAATCGCGTGCGTCGGTGGTGTGCACGAGCGTGTCGGAGGGCGCGCTGTTCCGCGTGGATGTCGCCACCGGCTCGTGCGAGCGCCTCGTCGAGACGGGCGGCGGCCCGAATGGCGCGGCACCGTGCGCTGATGGTGGGTTCCTCGTCACTCAGAACGGGGGGCTCGACTTCGAGGCCGTCGGCATGTTCGAGGATCCGCCTCCGTACCGGCCGACGCGCTCCGGCCTGCAACGCGCGTTCCCCGACGGGTCGGTCGGCTACCTCACACCGGATCGCATGCAAGCGCCGAACGATCTCGTCGTCGCCCCCGACGGAACGGTCTTCTTCACCGATCCTCCGCCGTACCCACTTCCCGAGGATGCGCGCGGCCGTCTGTGGGCGTACGGGCGCGACGGCACGCTCGACCTCGTCGCCGACGGTCTCTGGTACCCCAACGGCATCGGGATCGAGCCCGACGGGTCACTCGTGATCGTCGAGAACGGCTTGATGGGGCGCCCGCACTTCGGCCTCGTGCGCGTCCACGGCGATGGCACTCTCGACCGCTTCGTGGACCAGACCGGCGACGGGCTCTGCCTCGACGCGGACGGCCGCCTCTACGTGGCCGGTGGGATCCACGGGGTCACGGTCCTGGAACCTGACGGCACCGTGGTCGAGGTGCTGCGGCTTCCAGAACATGGCGTGACGACGAACTGCTGCTTCGGAGGCTACGACGGCCGCACCCTGTACGCCACCGACGCCGTGCCCGGCGGGGTGTGGGCGTGGGAGGCAATGCCCACGCCGGGCCTCGCCCTCACGCCGTGGCCGGGGCCCGCCTGATCGGGCCTGTCACACCCCGATGGTCCACTGGTTCTGGGCCCGGAAGCGCCGGGTCATGGACACGGGAGGACCGATGAAGGACCACAGCACCATCACCCCACTGCCTCTCGCCCCAGCGGTGCGCTTCGAGCCGTGCCTGGCGTTCCACGCCGACCTGCTCGTCGACCTCGGCGTGTGCGCCGGGTGCGGGTGGCCGACCGACGACCACGACGCGCCGGCGCAAGCTGCGTGAGGGTTACGCCGACTTGCGGCTCCGCTTGCGGGGCTTCGCTTGCTTCTCGGCGGCGGGTGGAAGCTCGTCCTCTTCTTCGTCGCCACTGGCAGGCGTCGCGGCGCCACCGCGTCCCCGGGCGAGGCTGGCTTCGAGCGCGGCCATGAGGTCGACGACCTTGCCCTTCTCCTCGACCATTGGCTCCGCAACCACTTCCCTACCTGCGGCCTTCGCCTCGATCAGTGAGAGCAGCTCCTCGCGGTACCCGTCCTCGTACTTGGTTGGGTCGAAGTCGGCCGAGAGCGTCTCGACGAGCTGCTTGGCGATCTCAAGCTCGCGCTCCGAGGGCTCCGCGGCTTCCTCCTCGGGCAACACGCCGTCGATCGGGTTGATCTCGTCGGCGTAGCGCATGGTCTCGAGGCACAGGATCCCGTCGAGCGCGCGGATCGCCACGAGGCTCTCCTTGGAACGCATCACGACCCGACCGATCGCGACCTTGCGCAGCTGGGTCATCGCCTCCACGAGGAGCCGGTACGCCTTCGCCGCCTCAGGATCGGGCGACAGGTAGTACGGGTTCTCGAAGAAGATGGGATCGATCTGGTCGAGGTCGACGAAGTCCTCGATCTGGATGGTGCGGCTGGCTTTCGGAGCGAGCGCCTTCAGGTCGTCGTCACCCACCACGACGTACTGGCCCGGGGAGACCTCGTACCCCTTCACGATCCGCTCCTGCGGGACCTCTTCTCCGGTCGCGTCCGAGACCTTGCGGTAGCGGATGCGGGCGTTCGTCCCGTCCTCGAGCTGGTTGAACCGCACGTCGCGGTTCTTGGTCGCCGACAGGACCTTCACGGGCACGTTCACGAGCCCGAACCCGATGTTCCCGCTCCAGATCGCACTGGGCACCGTCTGACCTCCTTCACCTTCGACAAGCTCGAGCTCGCTCGACCCCGATGCGGAGCGAGCGCCCGTGGGCCGGGTATCCCGGCCCCCAGCGAGCGACGCCGGCTTGTAGGTTCGCAGAGCGTGGCCGAGCCGTCCAAGACCGTGACCGAGGTCGACGGCCGCCGGCTCACCCTGTCGAACCTCGACAAGGTGATGTACCCGGCCACGGGCCTCACGAAAGCCGGGGTCGTCGACTACTACGCCCGGATCGCCCCCGCCATGGTGCCGCACCTCCGCCGGCGGGCCGTCACCATGGTGCGCTGGCCCGATGGGGTGGATGGCCAGTCGTTCTTCGAGAAGCGCTGCCCGCCCCATGCGCCCGACTGGGTCACGACCGCACCGGTGGACTCCGATCTCGTCGCCTGCGTGGTCGACGACGTCGCCACCTTGGTGTGGATGGCCAACCTGGCCGCGCTCGAGCTCCACACTCTCCAGGCGACGGTCGACGACCCGGGTCACCCCACGTCGCTGGTCCTCGACCTCGACCCCGGACCACCGGCCGGCGTGCTCGACTGCTGCCGGGTTGCCCTGGACTTGCGCGGGCTGTTCGACCAGCTCGGGCTGGTGTCCGTCGTGAAGACCTCGGGGGGCAAGGGGCTCCACCTCGCGCTGCCGGTGCGTGGCGCGACTGCCGATGACACCAAGACATTCGCCCGCGCGCTCGGGGAAGTGCTCGCCTCCCAGGACCCGAAGCGCGTGACTGTCGTGATGGCGCGGGAGCAGCGGCGCGGCAAGGTGTTCGTTGACTGGAGTCAGAACGACCGCCACAAGACGACCGTGTGCGCGTACTCGTTGCGAGCCCGAGAGCGACCGTTTGTGTCGGCACCGATCTCATGGGACGAGGTGGTGAGCGCGTTCGACGCCGACGATCCGACCGGGCTCGACTTCGACACGGCGTCGGTGCTCGATCGCGTCTCGTCGTTGGGTGATCTCTACGAGCCCAACCTCGGCGCCGACCAGGAGCTGCCCACATTGGGCGCGCTGTAGCGTTCCGTGATGGATCTTGCGGGCAAGGTCGCGATCGTCACCGGCGCGTCACGCGGCGTTGGCGCTGCGACCGCGGTGGCCCTCGCGACCGCGGGCGCTCGTGTGGCGTGCGCGGCCCGCGCCACCGATGACACGCCGTTACCGCTGCCCGGCACCGTCGACGAGACGGTGCGACACATCACCAATGCCGGCGGCGAGGCGATCGCGGTGCCGACGAACCTCGCCGTCGTCGAGGACGTCGAACAGATGGTGACCACAACCATCGACACGTGGGGGCGCGTCGACGTGCTCGTGAACAACGCTGCGATCACGTTTCCCGGAGATCTCGAGCTTCCGATCAAGCGCCACGACCTCATCTTTGCGGTCAACACGCGTGCACCGCTCGTTGCGATCCACGAAGTCGTCCACTCGATGCGCGAGCACGGGGGCGGTGCCATCGTGAACGTGTCATCGCTCGCCGGGTTGAACTTCATTCCGGGTCTCATGGCCTACGGCATGTCGAAGATCGCGCTCGAGCACCTCACGATCTCGGTGGCCGCTCAGCTCGCGCCCGACGGCATCGCCGTGAACACGTTCCGAATCGATGTGCCCGTCGCGTCCGAGGGCTTCGTGGCCAACGCGCCCGAGCTCGATCACTCCGACTGGGAACCCAGCGAGGTGGCGGCCGAGGGCATCGTGTGGATGCTCGAGCAGCCACCGTCGTACACCGGCCGCAACGAGAGCATGGCCCGCCTGCGCGAAGAGCACGGAATCATGAAGTCGCGCGTGGGGCGCGCACACAGCCAGGCGATGGGTTTTCTCACGGAGAACCCGATGCACCTCCCCGGTCCAGCGACGCAGTAGCTGGCGGTCCGCCACTGAGCCTGCGGCGCGTGCTCATCTGGTTACGTGCCTGAAGAACCCCGCCGGCCGCGTGACGGGCAACGGGCGCGCGTCTACCGCGCTGAGATGCCGATGCCGTCGAGTCCGTTACCCGGCCTCGACGCGTGCGCGGGCTTCGCCGACCGCGTGGTGGGCACGCTGTGGTGGCATTCGCGCTTTCCCGATCACACGCTCGACAAGATGCCGCGCTTCCGCCCCGGCAACGGCGCGCGCCAGGCGTTCTTCCGGGAGGAAGACGACGGTGGGTGCTCGATCACGCTTCCCCGCCGGTATCGAACCAAGGGAATCGTGCTGCACGAGCTCGCCCACTGGGCCCTGAACGATCACCACCACCTCGCTCCCCACGGTCGCGCCTTTACCCGCCTGCTCCTCGACGCGACGCTCGAGTTCTGCGGACCTGATCGAGCCACCGCGCTGGCGACGTCATACGAAGAGCACCGGGTCCAGGTTGGTCATCCGCCGCAGCTCACCGTGGATGGCCATCTCGAGTACGGCTGGGACGAGCGCGCCCTCCAATAGACGCCGCCGGTAGCCTCCCGTCGTGCACGAAGGGAGTCGGCGCGCCATCGCCGCGGCGTTCGTCGCGAACCTCGGGATCGCGATCGCCAAGTTCGTGGCGTTCCTCGCGACCGGCGCCGCGTCCATGCTCGCCGAGTCGATTCACTCGTTGGCGGACACGGGAAACCAGGGACTGCTGTTCCTCGGCGGCCGACGGGCGAGTCGCGCGCCGAGCAAAACCCATCAGTTCGGCTACGGGCGCGAGCGCTACTTCTGGGCATTCGTCGTGGCGCTCGTGCTCTTCTCGCTCGGGTCGATGTTCGCCTTGTACGAAGGAATCGCCAAGCTCGTCCATCCCCACGAGATCAAGTCGCCGGAATGGGCCTTTGGCGTGCTTGGCATCGCGATCGTCCTCGAGAGCTTCTCGCTGCGAACCGCCGTGCACGAGGCGGCCAAAGTGCGCGGGGACCGCACCTGGTGGAAGTTCATCCGGACGTCGAAGAGCCCCGAGCTGCCCGTGGTCCTGCTCGAGGATGTGGGCGCGTTGGTCGGCCTCGTCTTTGCCCTGGTCGGTGTCGCCACTGCCACCGTCACGGACGAACCCGCATTCGATGCGGTGGGGAGCATCGCGATCGGCCTGCTGCTCGGCGTCATCGCGATCGTCCTCGCGATCGAGATGAAGAGCCTCTTGATCGGCGAGTCGGCGTCGCCCGAGGAGCAGGCCGTCATTCGCGAGGCCATCGAAGGAAGCCCCGACGTCGATCGGCTGATCCATCTGCGCACCGAGCACCTGGGCCCGGAGGACCTGCTGATCGCAGCCAAGGTCGACCTGTCACCCGAGGGCAACGAGGGCACCGCGCAAGCCGTCGACCGGGTCGAGGCACGCATCCGGACCGTCGCACCCCACGCGAAGGTCATCTACCTCGAGCCCGACGAGTTCCGAGGCGAGACCGAAGCGTATTGAGGAGAGCACGATGACTGACGACGTGACGCGAGCGACGATCGAAGTGGTCGAGCGCTTCAACGAGGCATTCAACCGGCACGATGTCGACGCGGTGATGGCGCTCATGACCGAGGACGCCGTGTTCGAGAGCACCAGCCCACCCGACGGCGAGCGTCATGAGGGCACCGAAGCGGTGCGTGCAGCTTGGAACGCGTTCTTCGCCGCGTCGCCCGACGCGCGCTTCGAGGGCGAAGACGTCATCGCCATCGGCGACCGCTGCGTCGTGTGCTGGCGCTACACCTGGACCGATGGCGGCATTGGCCAGCACATCCGAGGCGTCGACGTCCTGCGCGTCCGCGACGGCAAGGTGGCCGAGAAGCTCGCCTACGTAAAGGGCTGAAGCACACTCTTGCGTCGCTGTCCCGGAACTATTCCGGCGCAGCGACGCAAGACTGGTCAGTCCAGGCGGCGGAGCTCGGCCTTGTAGCGGCGGCCGTTCTCGACGTAGCCCTTGGCGAGTCCCGCGATCATCGCGGGGTCGACCACATCGAGGCGCAGCTTCGCCGGGACTCCCATCGCCATCGCGCGCGCCGGCACCTCCATCCCGTTGGGCACGAACGCACTGGCGGCCACGAGCGCACCCGACCGCACGATGGCGCGGTGGAGCACGACTGAGTTGGAGCCCACGAGCGCGCCGTCCTCGACCACGCAGCACTCCAGGTGCGCGAGGTGACCGACCACGCAGTCGTCACCCACGATCGTCGGTAGCTCGCGGGTGCAGTGCACGACGGTTCCGTCCTGGATCGAGGTACGGGCCCCGATGTGAATCTCGCCGTAGTCACCGCGCAGCACGGTCTGGGCCCAGATCGTCGACTCCAAGCCGATCGTGACGTTCCCGATCACGGTGGCGTCGGGGTGCACGAACGCGTCGGCATGGATGGTGGGCTCGACATCACCCAGGGCGTAGATCGGCACGCCGACGACCGTACCCCGAGCAGTCGGTAGCCAATTTGCCCGCTCTCGTCGCTGTGCGACGGGCCGCTCCCCTCCACCTCGGCGACCGGCTCCCTGCGCCGCAGGGTACCTGCGGCGCGGTCGGTAGCCTCGATGCCGTGCTCGACACCTCAGCGATCGACACCCATGCCGAGGTCATCGCGCGTGACGGGTACACGATCATCGAAGGTGCGATCGAGCCTGACCTCGTCGACGCGCTCAACGACGACCTGGTGCAGCTCGAACGCGACTACCGCGTCGAACCGTCCGACAACAGCTTCGAAGGTGCGCACACCGTCCGCATCTACAACCTCCTCGCGTTCGGCAAGCTCTACGAGGCGATCCCGGTGCACGAGCACGTGCTGCCGGTCGTCGAGCGCGTGCTGGACCCGGGATGCCTCGTGTCGTCGCTGTCCTCGATCAGCATCGATCCCGGCGAGACCGCGCAGCCGATCCATGCCGACGACCAGCTCATCCCGCTCGATAAGCCCCACGCACCGACGGTGTGCAACTCGATGTGGGCCCTCACCGACTTCACCGAGGCCAACGGCGCCACGCGCATCATCCCCGGCACGCACCTCGCCGACGCGTCACCCGACTACGGCGCGCCCTACGACAGCATCGCCGCGGAGATGCCCAAGGGCAGCGTGCTCGTCTGGCACGGCAGCCTCTGGCACGGTGGTGGCGCCAACACGACCGACGAACGTCGAGTGGGCATCGCCATGAACTATTGCGCCGGGTGGATCCGCCAGCAGGAGAACCAGCAGCTGGGGATCCCACGCGAGACCGCGGCCACCTTCTCGCCACGGCTGCGCCAGCTGTGCGGCTACGGCATCTACAGCGGCTTGATGGGCCACATCAACAAGCGAGACCCCGTCGAGCTGCTGGGAGACGCGCCACCCGACGACCCGATGATCTGGGAGCAGATCTAGCTACATCACCACCGCGCCGCCGTCGACGGCCAGCGCGTGGCCGACCATGAACGACGCCGCGTCGGACAACAGCCAGACCATGGCCTCGGCGATCTCTTCGGGACGCGCGAGACGACCGATCGGGGCGGACTGCTCCATCGCCTTCTCGATTACCGGGTCACCCCCCATGAAGCCCTCAAGCATCGGCGTGCGAGTGCTGCCCGGACACACCGCGTTCACCCGCACGCCAGCCTTCACGTACTCGAGCGCGGCCGCACGCGTGAGGCCGATCACGCCGTGCTTGCTCGCCACGTACCCGGGCAGCCCGGCGAAGCCGATCAACCCAGCACCCGACGACGTGTTCACGATCGCCCCGCCGCCTTGCTCGACCATCTGCGGGATCTCGTGCTTGAGGCACAGGAACACCCCCGTCAGGTTGAGCGCGATGACTCCGTTCCACTGCTCGAGCGTGTAGTCCGCGGTCGGTGCAGACGGTCCCGTCGTGCCGGCGTTGTTGATCGCGGCGTCGAGGCGGCCCCACGTGTCCACGGCTGCGGCGACCGCTGCGGCCACCTGGTCCTCCTGCGTCACGTCGGTGCGAACGAAGCGCGCCTCGGACCCAGCGGCCTCGCACTGGCCCGCGGTCGCCTCACCCCCGGCCTCGTCGACGTCGGCGACCATCACCCTGGCGCCCCGGCCCGCCAGGATCCGGGCGGCGGCCTGGCCCAGCCCCGATCCACCCCCGGTCACCAGCGCCACCCGCCCGTCGAAGTCCTTCACCCTGTGCTCCGCTCCCACTCCGCTACTTCCGCTCCGCGCCATCCGCTCCGTTCGCTCCGCACGTCCGGGCCCGGTTGGATCGGCTGATCGGCAGCCGCAGGCGGGACCATATCGGGGGCGAGAACGAGCCTTCAGGAAGCGTCGTTCCAGGCCGATACGCGGGCATGGCCAGGACTGCCGATCGCGCCCAAAACGCCGGGATGGCCTCCAAGGAGGTCGGTCGTCAGCTCCGGCACGTGCGGCGGAAGCAAGGTCTCTCGCGAAGCGAGGTGGCCCGTTCTGCCGGTCTGACGCGGCGCGAGCTGGCGGCGTACGAGCGCGGGCGGACGGACGTCCCCGAGAGCGACCTCTGGTGCTTGGCCGGATCGTGCGGCGTGGACGTCGCCGAGCTGCTCCCGAACCGCGCGCCGGTGAAGGTCAGCTCTGATCTGAGCCTCCTCGCCATCGGCGACAGCATCCGGTATCTGCGCAACCCCACCGACGACGACGAGATGCTGCGCGAGTACCTCGCGATGATCTACGAGCTGCGCAACTTGCCGCCGGGAAGCCGCATCCCACTGCGCGAGCGCGATCTCATGGCGCTGGCTGACGCACTCGGGGGAACTCCCGAGCGAATCGAGGCTCGCCTCATCGAATTGATCGGCATGTCGCACGAGGAAGCCTCCCGACTCCGCGTGATGATCCTGCCGGCGAACGCACTTCCCGCGCCGGGCGAGCAGATCGATCCGTACGCGAACGTCAACAACCCTGAGAACGGCCCCGGGGATGCTGCCGTCGTGGACTTCTTCTCCACGCCGCGTTCGGCGGACGTCTTCGAGCCCCCTCCCCCGCCTGGTGCGCTGCCGTCGACGAACGGCTGGAGCGACGCGTTCGACACTCCTACTGGCTTCGGCGGTTCTCCGATCGCGCCGTACGCGCCCTCATCGCCCGACGTCGTCTTCGAGTCGTTCGACCCCGCAATCGGCCCGTTGGTCGATGCGCCCCTGCAGCAATCGCCAGAGGATCCCTTCGGGGCGCCGATGCCGTCCGTTTCGTATGCACCCGAGCCGCAACCCGAAGCGGATGGCGGAGCGCCGCCGCTCGGTTTCTCGGATGCGCCGCTTGCTCCGGTGTGGCCCGCGGCTCCCCTCGCCGATGCAACGACCTTCGACGCGCCGATCACCGACTGGGTTGTGGATGCGCCACCGGTCCCACCCTTTGACGGGGCTGATCACTCTTTCGGTGCGGAACCGGGTGCGTCCGCGTTCCCGCAAGGTCTGCTCGTGGAGCCACCGGTCGAGGACTGGGCCGACGCCGAGCCGCTGCCGCGACGCCAACCACTGACCGGCCCCGCGACCGAGTCCTTCGATGCCGCGGTTTCGCTACCGCCCACGGCGCCTGCGCCTACCGCGCCGCTGCCAGTGTACGAGTCTCTCGACCCGGCGGCGGCAGCTGCTCTGGTCGCTCCGGTCGCACCGCTGGAGATCGTCACGCCACCCGCGCCACCGGCACCGCCCGCACCGCCGATCGCCTACGTCGTGCCGGAAGCACTCGCGCCCGCGCCCCCCGAGGCGCTCGCGGAGCCCGAGCCGTTCGTGATCCCCGAGCCCCCCGCCGGACCGACACCCGCGGCCCCGCCGATCGCTTGGGTCGCACACGAGCAGCCCGCGACCGTTAGTGAGACGAACGGTGGCTTCCATCGGGCCGGCTCGAACTGGCGAATCGGTGGCATCTTCCCTGCCACTGCGACCGCCGACGACGGCGCGCTCGCTCTGCGCCGCGCCGATGCACGGTGGGCGTTGGCCGACATCGACGCGCCCGGTGACTTCACTGCCGAGGCAACGGTCGACTTCAGCGCCGGCGCCGGTTTCGGCGTGCTCTTCCGCGCCTCGGTCGACGAGAGCGACCGCGTCAGCGGCTACTCGTTCGACATCGACCCGATTGCCGGTGGCGGTGGGTACCTCGTGCGCCAATGGGAGGACAACCGCCAGCACTGGCAGCCCATCGCTCAAGCCAGCGTGACCGACCCCACCCTCCTCTTCGGACGGCACACGGTCTCGGTGACGCTGCGCGCCGACCAGCTCACCGTTATCGTCGACAACGAAGCGGTGCTCTCGGTGCCCGCGCTGAGCCGCCGCTCGATCGAGCTCGGCCGTCCGCCGTGTCGGGGCACTCGGGTGGGCGTGCAGGCGTGGGCGACGACCGAGGTCACGATCGACTCGTTCCTCGTCGCGCGGTACTAGCGCCCACTTTTGCCCGCCCAAACTGCGGCGCTGCGCGCCGCTCGAGCGGGCTGTTCACAAAGACCTGTCATCCGAGCTCGACCCTCGCCGACACCCGCACCTCGCGGTCGCACGTCAGCCAGCAGCTGATCTGCCCGGGCGCGACGTCGGTCACGAGCTCGAGCTGGTCGTCGGGGTCGATGGGTGCTCGGTACTCGATCTCTGCACCCACGATGCGACTACCGGCCGCGACACGCGCGATCTCCTCTTCGATCGCCTGCCATGACGCCGCGTTGTTCACATGCGCGAGCACGTCGAAGTCAGCCCGGCGAAGCGGCCATGCCCGGCGCTCCGCACCTGCGGGCGGTGGGACGTGCTGGAGCCGACCGCTCACCTTCCGGTCGTTGGCCGCCACCGCGTAGAACTGCCGGAACCACTCCTCGAGCGGCGCCGGGCGACCCGTCTCGTCGATGTACACCCAGAGCGCCACGGCTTCGACCGAGATGCGATCACCGACGAACACCGTGGTTCGCCGTTCGGCCCATCGGCTCCCAGTACCGCTGCAGAACGTGACCAGCCGGACGTCCTCGCGAAACTGCGGCAGCTCACCTACGCGTAGGACGACGCGCCGGAGAACCCATGCGCCGGGAATGCCGACCTCGTCGACGTCATCGGCCGCGATGTCTTGCAGGTAGGCCGCGAGTGCGTCGAGGCGCAGCCGACCCGAGGCGGTGACGTCACCCAAGCGGACTCGTCGAGTGCCGTCGACCGCGCGACCACCCGGCGGGCATTCGACGAACTCGACGTCACCCACTCAACCGCTCGACTGCGTGCCGACCTTGAGCTCGCGGAACGGCGTGCTCTTGTCTGGGCCGGGCTCCTTGGGGAGCCCGAGCACGCGCTCACCGATGATGTTCTTCTGGATCTCGTCGCTGCCGCCGTAGATCGAGGGCGCGGGCGCGAACAACACCAGCTCCTGGATTACGCCGCCGCCTGTCGTCCCGTCGCCCATGAGCATCGCTTCGGGTCCGAGGATTGCCGGCCCGAGGTCTCGGACCAGTCGGCAGATCCGGCTCATCAGGAGCTTGGCGGTGTTGGCTTCGGGCCCTGGCCCGCGCCCCGCCGCGACCGACGCCTTGATCCGCAGCGCGGTCATCCGGCCGACTTCGGTGAGGGTGTAGAGCTCGACGAGGCACTGACGGACGATCGGATCGTCGGTGTGTCCGACCTTGTCGGCGATCGTGCGCAGGAGCTCGAACGCCCGACCGAAGTTGGCGGGTTGCACACCGCTGCGCGACGTCCGCTCGGCGAGGTCGCCGACGCGCACTTCGAGCGCGCCGGCCTTCTTCCCGGGGAACGCGGCACCATCCGCGCCCCCGCCCCCGGTTCCAAGACCGGCTCGCTCGTTCGCCAACGTGGTGTTGGCCACCAGCCAGCCGTTGTTCAGCCCTCCGATGACTGCGTCATCGTGCACGCGCGCGTCGTCGAAGAACACCTCGCTGAACAACGCTCGGCCGGTCATCTCGCGCAGCGGCCGAACATCCACACCGGTCTGGTTCATGTCGAACGCAAAATACGTGATGCCTTTGTGCTTGGGCGCGTCGGGGTCGGTGCGCGCGACGAGCATCCCGAGCTCGGCCACCTGCCCGCCCGACGTCCAGACCTTCTGACCGTTGACAACCCACTCGTCGCCGTCGCGCTCGGCTCTCGTCTGCAGACTGGCGAGGTCGGAACCCGCGCCCGGCTCGCTGAACAGCTGGCACCAGCCCTCTTGGCCCGTGACGATCGGACGCAGGTAGCGTTCCTTCTGCTCGTCGGTGCCGTGGATGAGGATCGTCGGGCCGGCGAGCAGCATCCCGAGGCCCGACGGCCCGCCGACCGCGCCCGCAGCCCGCATCTCGTCGTTGACGACCGCGATCGCGTCGCGTCCGAGGCCCTTGCCGAACCACTCTTCGGGCCACGTCGGCGCGGCCCAGCCCGATTCGCCCAGCCGCTCCCACCACTCTGCGACGGTGAGGTCGGGATCCCACGCATCCGCCAGGAACGCCCGAACCTCGGCGCGCACGTCGCGGTCCACCGTGGTCGTCATGAATCGAGGAGCTCGAAGACCTTCTCGGGTGGCCGACAGATCATGGCGCGGTCGCCCTTGAACACAACCGGGCGCTGCATGAGCTCGGGGTGCTCGAGCAGCACCTCGATGACGGCCTCGCGGTCTTCGTACGCACCCGCGTCGAGCCCGAGCTCCTCGAACCTCTTGTCGTGGCGCACGAGCACCGACGGCGGGTCGGGGATCGCATCGAGGATGCGCTCGAGCAGCGCCCGATCGGGCGGCTCGTGGAGGTACTCGATCACTTCGACGTCGGCGTTGCGGTCGTCGAGCAGGTCGAGTGTGCCTCGGGAGTTGGAGCACACAGGGTTGTGGTACACGGTGATCACCGCCATAGGCGTCAGGCTACCGTGGAGTAAC
>JBBECS010000028.1:0-2873 GCA_040881685.1 Acidimicrobiia bacterium
ATCGAGGAGCTGTTCCTCGATCTCGACGCCGACGAGCACCAGGTCGGCTTCCCGATCGTGTACTCCAACGCCCGCACCGGGCGCGCGTCGCTCGACGCCACCGACCCCGACCTCCAGATGCCCGGCGCGGTCGGCGAGGGCGGCCTCAAGCCGCTGCTCGAGCTGCTCCTCGAGCACGTGCCCGCGCCGATGCACGACCCCGACCATCCGCTCCAGGCGCTCGTCACCAACCTCGACGCGTCGCCCTACGTCGGGCGCATCGCGCTGTGCCGGGTGCGCCACGGCACGCTGCGGCGTGGCGCGCCGGTGGCGTGGTGCCGCGCCGACGGCACCGTCGAGACCGTCAAGATCACCGAGCTCTACGTCGCCGAGGCGCTCGAGCGCGTCGACGCCGACGAGGCCGGGCCGGGCGAGATCGTCGCCATCGCCGGTCTCGCCGACGTGACCATCGGCGAGACCCTCGCCGACCCCGACGACCCGCGTCCGCTGCCCGTGATGCACATCGACGACCCGAGCCTGGCGATGACCATCGGCATCAACACCTCGCCGCTCGCCGGCACCGAGGGCGACAAGCTCACCGCGCGCCTCGTGAAGAGCCGCCTCGACACCGAGCTCGTCGGCAACGTGTCGCTGCGCGTGTGCCCCACCGAGCGTCCCGACGCGTGGGAGGTGCAGGGTCGCGGCGAGCTCCAGCTCGCGGTGCTCGTGGAGACCATGCGCCGCGAAGGCTTCGAGCTCACCGTGGGCAAGCCCGAGGTCGTCACCAAAGAAGTGGACGGCACGACGCACGAGCCGGTCGACCGGGTCGCGATCGACGTGCCCGAGGAGCACCTCGGCACCGTCACCCAGATGCTCTCGGTGCGCAAGGGCCGCCTCGAGCACATGGTGAACCACGGCACCGGCTGGGTGCGCATGGAGTACCTCGTGCCCGCGCGCGCCCTGGTGGGCTTCCGCACCGAGTTCCTCACCGAGACCCGCGGCACCGGGCTGCTGCACCAGGTGTTCGAGGGCTACGAGCCGTGGTTCGGCGCGCTGCGCACCCGCACCACCGGCTCGCTGGTGGCCGACCGCCGCGGCCTGACGACGGCCTACTCGCTCTTCGCCATCCAGGAGCGCGGCGAGACGTTCATCGGGCCCGGTGTGGAGGTGTACGAGGGGATGATCATCGGCGAGAACGCCCGCGCCGACGACATCGACGTGAACCCCACCAAGGAGAAGGAGCTCACCAACCACCGCGCGTCGTCGGCCGACAAGCTGGTGCGCCTGGCGCCGCCGCGCCCGGTGTCGCTCGAGCAGGCCCTCGAGCTCATCGCGGTCGACGAGGTGGTCGAGGTCACGCCCCAGAACATCCGCCTGCGCAAGGCCGAGCTCAGTCAGACCAAGCGTGGCCGCGCCACGAAACGAGCCAAGGTGGGCGCAGCGCCGGGGTAGCCGGCTCAAGAGCGCGGTCTGATTGGTCGATCTGGCTCCATGGAGCTTCGACGCCGGCTGGTGTTCTCGTTGGTGATCGCGGTCGCGGCGCTCGCCGGGGCGGCATGTGTCCCCAAGGTGCCGACGCCCGCGCCGGGGCCGCCGGGCGCGCCGTCGGCCGGCGCCGCAGCAGCCGTTGCGTACGCGAAAGCGCAGGTCGGTGTCGCGTACTGCCATGCCGGCACCGGCCCGACGTGCTTCGACTGCTCCGGGCTCACGCAACAGGCCTGGAAGGCGGGCGGGCTGACCATCCCGCGCACGTCGGGCGCGCAGTTCGCCGCCTACCCTCAAGTGCCCCTCGACCAGCTCCAACCCGGCGACTTGCTCTTCCCGGCTGATCCCGCGCAGCACGTGGGGATCTACATCGGCCCCGGGATGATGGTGCACGCCACGAAGCCCGGGAGCACCGTCAAGGAAGTCGCCATCGCGACGTACGGCGTCACGCAGGCCGTCCGCCCGGGCTGAGCCCGCATCTGCCGGCAATAGCTACGAGCAGAAGCTGCCGGTCTTCACTCCCAACCGGGTCCCGTCGAACGGCCTCGGGTACCGGAGTCGTTCGCGATCACGTTCTACGACGGCACGACCTCGCCGCACCCGTCCCACACGCCGGCGACGCCGTCGCACTTGGTCCCCGACCAATGGTTGCCGAGCTGACCGCCGTCGATCTTGAAGTCGCTCTCGGTCGAGTACTCGACGTCAGCCGAGCTGGGCGCGCGCTGCGTCGGCTTCTTCGGGGGTGAGCATGCCGGCGCTCACCGCGTCGTTCAGCGCGCTGTCGAGCTCCGCCGCGCTCATGGCGCCGCTCTGGGTCGCGGAGATCCACGCGTTCACCATCATGTTGCGGTTCGCCTCGGGCATCGCGTTGTGGACGGTCTCCTGGGTTGTCGCCCCCATCACCGCGTCGCCCGCCGGCACGTCGCCCGGCGCGTCGTCGACCTGCTCGGTCGGCGCCGACGCGTCCCACGAGTCCCAGTCGATCGCGGCCTTCTTGGGGTCCGACGGGTGCACCTTCACCGGCACGACCGTGCCCGGGCCGACGGAGCCGATGAGCTTCACCGGGATCCGGAACAGGCCTTGGAGGTCGTACGGTGCCTGGCCGTCGACGCGCACCTCGAGGGTGAACTCGTGCTGGGCTTTGCCGAACGTGGAGGCCTCGTCCATCTCGTAGAAGCTCTTCACGAGCGCCGTGGCCGGCGTCCCACTCTTGAGCAGCTTCTTGTAGCCCATGCCCAAGGCGTTCCATCCGTCGCGCGCGACGCCGCCGTGCATCTCCATGAGGGTTCCTCCGTCGGTCTCCCGGCGATCCTATGGCCGCGGGCAGGGGTCGGCGTCCGCCGGTGCGGCGCTACGAGGAGGCGCGACAATGGCGATTGATGAGACCCGGCGCTATGAGCTGCACGAAG
>JBBECS010000028.1:2973-27778 GCA_040881685.1 Acidimicrobiia bacterium
CGAGGAGGCGCGACAATGGCGATTGATGAGACCCGGCGCTATGAGCTGCACGAAGCAGCGCGGCGAACCCTCGGCGACAAGCCAGGCGATGCGCTGATGGAACTGTTGCCACCGGTCGGCTGGGCCGACGTCGCAACGAAGCAGGATCTTCACACGCTGAGGGTCGAGGTTCAGAACATCGTGCTCTCCTCCGAGCACCGAATCCTGTTCTGGATGTTCACCACGGTGTTCACGACGGTACTCGCCGGGATTGGTATTTCGGTCGGCGTGGCACTCTCCGTCTGACGTCACGCGGCGCCGGTGCCAAGACTCGGGTACAGCTGGGGCGAGACCGAAGCCGAGCGCGCAGCCTCGTATCCGTGTGACGGGCTGATCGCCGAGCCGCACCAGACCTGTTACCGCGCGATCAGTGTCGACGCGCCCGCGCCGCTCGTGTGGCGATGGTTCTGCCAGCTGCGGGTCGCGCCGTACAGCTACGACTGGATCGACAACCTGGGTCGGCGCAGCCCGCGCGAGCTCACGCCGGGCCTCGACGACCTCGAGGTCGGCCAGAAGGCGGTGGCGATCTTCGAGATCGCCGGCTTCGAGCGCGACCGCTCGCTCACGCTGTACGCACCGCGCTCGATCTTCGGCGAGGTTGCGATCAGCTATTGCGTCACGCCGACGGCCGACGAGCGCTCACGTATCACCGTGAAGCTGATGGTCTGCTATCCCGGTGTCTGGCGGTTCATGCGCCACGTGCCACCCGTCGGCGATCTCGTGATGATGCGCAAGCAGCTGCGCACCTTGAAGAAGCTCGCCGAGCGCGACTACGTCGCGGCCAAGTAGCGTCGCGTCACGCGCCGGGCGGGGCTTCCATCGCGGCGAGCACCTCGGCGACGAGCTGCGAGCGCGGCGGCATGCCCGGGATCTGCTCCGGCGGGCTCGGGTTCACGCCCTCGGCGATCGATTCCCATCGCTTCAACGCGAGGTCCATCCAGCTCGGGTGGGTGAGCACCCAGAAGCGATCCTCTTCGATGCACGTGGCCACGAGTTCGGCGACCGCGGCGGGCGTCATGCCCTCGTCGGTCGCGCGCCGCAGATGTGGCTCCACCGCACTGAGCCCCGCGCCGACGGGTGGCGGCTCGCCGTCACCGGTCCAGTTGCGCTCGGCGTCGATGAGCGCGGTGCGCACCCAGCCGGGGCACAGCACGCTCACTCCGACGTTGAGGCTCGCCGCCTTCATGTCATGGAACAGGTTCTCGGAGATGGCGACGACCGCGTGCTTCGTGGCGTCGTAGATCGGGTTGAGGCCCGGGAAGAGCCCGGCCATCGACGCGGTGTTCACGATGTGGCCGCGCCCGCCCAGGGCGAGGTGGGGCATGAACGCCCGCACCCCGTGGATCACGCCCCACAGGTTCACGCCGAACACCCATTCCCACGCCTCCGTCGGACCGAGCCACGGGTCGGCCCGCGACACCACGCCGGCGTTGTTGCACACGACATGCACGCCGCCGAAGCGTTCGACCGCTGTGGTCGCGAGCGCCTGCACCTGCTCCTCGCGGCTCACGTCGGTGGGCACGCCGAGCACCTCGCCGCCGTGCTCGGCGAGTCGCGTGACCGCGTCGTCGAGTGCGCCGGGTTCCACGTCGGCCGCCACCACGTGCAAACCGGCGGTCGCGAATCGCTCCGCCAGCGCGAACCCGATCCCGCCGGCGGCGCCGGTCACCACCGCGACGTCACCCCGCTCGAGCTTCATGGGCCCCCTCGCAGCGCGGACGGGCGTCAGTCTGCCTGCTGGGTGTCGGTCGCGTGCGTGGGGCTATGCGCGGTGAACCCGCCGTCGACGCGCAGTACCTCGCCGGTCACGAACGCACCCTCGTCGGACGCAAGGAACGCCACCGCGGCCGCGATCTCCTCGGGGTAGCCGAGCCGGCCGACAAGGTGGCTCGCGGTGTAGCGGCGCAGCGTGTCGCCCATCGGCCCGCCGAGCGCGTCCTGGGTGGCCTTGGGTACGACGACGCCGGGCGCGACTGCGTTGCACCGGATCCCGCGGTCCCCGTACGCCGTGGCCACGTACTTGGTGAGCGCGACGAGACCAGCCTTCGACGTGCCGTACGCGGCCAGCGACTTGCTGCCGTAGAACGCCGCGGCCGACGCGGTGTTCACGATCACGCCACCGCCGCGCTCGAGCATCGCCGGGATCGCGAAGCGACAGCCCAGCATCGGGCCGGTGAGGTTGACGGATATCACCGTGTCCCACGTGGCGAGGTCCATCGTGACGACGTCTTGGTCGATCATGTTGAGGGAGATCGCGGCCGCGTTGTTGTGCAGCACGTCGAGCCCACCGAATGTGCTGACCGTCGCCGCCACCATCTGTTCCACCGCCGCGGGATCGGACACGTCCACGGTTTCGGGGCGCGCGGTGCCACCGGCGGAGACGATCTCGGCGACCACCTTCTCCGCGGCGCCGGCGTCGAGATCGGCCACCGTGACTGCGGCACCCTCGGCGGCGAGTCGCATCGCGGTCGCGCGCCCGATCGCGCCCGCGCCGCCCGTCACGATCGCGACTCTGTCCTCGAAGCGGCTCACAGTTGCGAGCGTACCGAGCACCGGAGCACCCGGTTCGAGACGGCCACGGGCGCGGGAGTAGACCTTTGGCGACGACGGGAGGTTCCCCGTGATCGGATCCGTGCACGTCGCAGACGTCGGTCGCCGCTCCGCACTCGGTCTGCTCCGCAAGGCGCCGAAGCCCGCGTCGACGCCCGGGCTGCGCAACGCCAACCTCGGGATCACCAAGCCGCCGAGCGCCAAGCTCCGTGACGCACCCGACTTCGGGCGCGTCGCACTCGTCGCCTTCTGGGACGATGACGCTGCCCTCGACCGCTTCCTCGCCGACACTCCGCTGGCGCACACGTTGGCCGGCGGCTGGCGGGTGCGGCTCGAACCGCTGCGCATCCACGGCAGCTGGCCGGGAGTGCCCGACGATCTGCCACGCGCCCGCACCGTCGAGCACGACGGGCCGGCCGCGGTGTTGACGCTCGGCCGCTTTCGCTGGCACCGCGTCGTGCCGTTCTTGCGCACGAGTGCGAAGGCCGAGGGTGCCGTCGTCGATGCGGCAGGCAAGATCTGGGCGACCGCACTGGCCAAGCCGCCGTTCGTCTCGACCTGCTCGCTGTGGGAGTCGGACGATGCGCTACGCGCGTACGCCTACGGCGGAGAGAGGCTCGCGCACCCCAACGCCATCGCGGCTGACCGGGCGAACGGGTTCCACCACCAGTCGGCGTTCATCCGGTTCCGCCCGTACGGCTCCGAAGGCGAGCTCGCCGGCCGCAACCCGCTCGCCGAGTCGTGGATGCCGGCGCCGAAGTAGCTGTCATACCCGGACGCGAGGATTAGCTCCGACCTTCCCAGCGCTTCCCCGGTGCGACGAGTCCGAGGAGGCGCGACAATGGCGGTCGATGACACACGGCGCTACGAGCTGCACGAAGCGGTCCGGCGGACCTTGGGCGAGAGCCCGGGTGACACGCTGATGGAATTGCTCCCACCCGTAGGTTGGGCCGACGTGGCGACGAAGCACGACCTCGAGCTTCGGTTGGCGACACTCGAAGCCAAGATGCAGGCGACGGTGCTCGCGTCGGAGCATCGCATCGTGATCTGGTTGGTCACGACGATGGCGGCTGGCCTCGCCATCGCGATCACGGTTGCTCGTTCGATCTGACCAGATGCTCTGGCCGTCCGTGACGGACTAGGCGCCGTTCGTCTTCTTGCTGTTGCGACGGACCTTGCGGCGCTGCTTCTTGCCGGGAGGCCCACCCGAGCCACCCGATTCGGTGTGGTCCCGGTTGTTCGCGCGACTTGACTTCTGCTTTGCCATCGGTTCCACCGTACTCGGCTGGTGGGCACGGGGCACCATCTGAGGTTCGTCTCGGGCGCGCCGCGGTGATTCGCGAGAGGCTCTGGCCATGACGAACACACGCCCCTTACCTGTCGGCGGGGTCGGGCCGGTGCCCGACGAGGACGAGATCGAGGCGGTTGCCGCGGCGCTGCGCACCGGCATCGACGTCGGACCGATCGTCGAGGAGTTCGAGCGCCGCGGCGCCGACCTGTTGGGCAAGCGCCACGGCGTGATGGTGAACTCCGGTACGTCGGCACTGCAGCTCGCGGTGGACCTGCTCGAATGCCAGCCCGGCGACGAGGTGATCACCTCGGCGCTCACGTTCTCGGCTGACATCGCGCCGCTTGCGCGCGGAGGCATTGTCGCCGCGCTCGTCGATGTGGAGCCCGACACGTTCCAGATCGACGTGGACCGCATCGAGGAGATGATCGGCCCGCGCACCAAGGCCATCCTCACGCCCAACCTGGTCGGCAACTGCCCCGACTGGGACCGCATCCGCGCCCTCGCCGACGCGCACGGCCTGATCGTCGTGGAGGACAGCTGCGATGTCCTCCTCTCCCAGCTGCGCGGTACGCCCACCGGAGCCCGGGCCGACATCGTGTGCACGAGCTTCGCCCGTGGCCACTCCATCACCGCCGCGGGCCAGGGCGGCCTGATCGCCACCGACAACACCGAGTGGGCCGACGCGTCCCTGGTGCGGCGCCGGTGGGGCCGGCGCTCCGAGACGTTCCTATTCGGGAGCAACCGTGACGGTGCGCAGCGCTTCGGGAAGCTCGACGACGGCACCGACTACGACATGGTGTTCCTCTTCGACGACCTCGGCTACAACTTCTCGCCGTCGGAGTCGATCGCGGCGTACGCGCTGGTGCAGCTCGACAAGCTCGACGGCTTCAACGAGTGCCGACAACGGAACTTCCACAACATCGACGAGGTCCTCGCGCCGCACGATGGCATGGTCACGCGCCCGCGCACGACCGACGGTGTCGACACCACCTGGATGATGTACCCGTTCGTCCTCGCCGACGACATCGAGCGCACGCCGGTGCAGAAGTTCTTCGCCGAGCGCGGTGTCGCCACCCGCATGGTGTGGAGCGGCAACATCCTGCGCCAGCCCGGCTTCTCCAACATCCCGCACCGGGTGGCGGCCGACGGCTTGCCCAACGCCGACCGGGTGATGGATCACGCGCTCGCGCTCCCCACCTACCACTGGATGAGCAGCGACGACGCCGGCCGCGTCGTGACCGCGACGCAGGAGTGGGTGGACTCGCTCAGCGGCTGATCGGACGGCTCGCGGTGGTCGGACCTGGCGGGTCCGACGGCGCCCGCGCCATGATCCCCGCCGACCGATCAAGGGGGACACCATGGGCATGCTCGACGGCAAGATCGCGATCGTCACCGGCGCGGGGCACGGCGTCGGACGGGGTGAGGCGCTCGAGCTGGCGGCGCAGGGCGCCAAGGTGGTGGTGAACGACCTGGGCGGGTCGTCAACCGGCGAGGGTGCCGACCAGCGGGCCGCCGACGAGGTGGCCGCGCTCATCAAGTCTCGGGGCGGTGAGGCCGTCGCCAACTACGACGACGTCGCCGACTTCGCCGGCGCCAAGCGCATGATCGACCAGGCCGTTGACGCGTTCGGGAAGCTCGACGTGCTCGTGAACAACGCGGGGATCCTGCGCGACAAGATGATCTTCTCGATGACCGAGGAAGACTTCGACTCGGTCATCCGGGTGCACATGAAGGGCACCTTCGCCCCGATGCACCACGCGTCGGTCTACTGGCGGGAGCAGTCCAAGGCCGGCAACCAGCCGCGCGCCGCGATCATCAACACCGCGTCGGGTGCTGGGCTCCAGGGCAACATCGGCCAGACGAACTACGGCGGCGCGAAGGCCGGGATCGCGGCGATGACGATCATCGCCAGCCTCGAGCTCGCGCGCTACGGCGTGCGCGCCAACGTGATCTGTCCGGGTGGCATGACGCGTCTCGCGGGCACCATCGTCAAGGACCTGGAGCTGAAGGAGCCCGAGGAGTACACGGAGTTCACGCCGATGAACCCGCAGAACTCGGCGCCGATGGTGGCGTGGCTCGCGTCGGACGAAGCGATCACCGTGACCGGCCAGGTGTTCCGCGCCGTAGGCAACTCGATCTCGCACTACATCCCGTGGACCGTGGGCACCGAGGTGATCAGCAAGGACGAAGGCAAGTGGGCACCGGAGGACATCGGCAACGCGGTGTACTCGAAGATCTTCAAGAGCCGTCACCCGGGCTTGCAGATGGGCGGCTAGGAGCGCTCCGGACCCTCCCGATCCGAGCAAGTGACGCAAAGGTTCCGTATTTGAACCTGAACGTCACTTGCTCGGGGAGAGGTGCTCGGTGGTCACCTTTGCTCGAGGGCGCCACGGTGACGCGGCAAGCCGAGGAGCTGCTCGGCGATGAGGTTCCGGTGGACGTCGGTGGTGCCGCCGTAGATCGACGTGCCCTGCGCGAACCGGTGGATCCACTCGAGCGTGCCGCCGACCGGAGCGCCGTCCTCGCCGTGAGGGAGCACGCCAGCTGGTCCGACCATGTCGAGGAGGTCGCCCGCATCCCGGATCAGCGCGTCCGATCCGAACACGCGCACATAGGGCGTCGGCATGACGCTCACGAGCTCCCGGTCGAGCGCAGCCTCGGCGAGGCGATCGCGGACGAGCGGGTCGTTGATCGGGAGCGTTCCGTCGGGCCGGGGTGTGTGCGCCCATTCGACGGCCGTGTCCACCAGCGTCCCGAGCACGCCGTACCAGCCAATGGCGTCGGGTCTCGTCCCCATCAGCTCGAGGCCGCCGGTTCCGTGTTGCAAGCCGTGCTCGACCGCGAGCCCGCTCGCCGCGACCTGCCAGCCCTCACCCACTTCGCCGAGTCGGTAGGTGTCATCGATGCGCACGCCGTCGTAGAACACGAAGTTGGTGCGCTCACCACCGAGGGTCTCGATGCCGCGCACCTCCACGCCGTCGACGTCGAGAGGAACGAGGAACATCGTGATGCCGCGGTGCTTCGGCGCATCGGGATCGGTGCGAGCCGTCACCATCGAGTACTGGCACAGCTGCGCGCCGGTCGTGAACATCTTCTGCCCGGTGATCACCCACTCGGAGCCGTCACGCACGGCGCGCGTCCGGATCGCGGCGGCGTCGGATCCCGCATCCGGCTCGGTGTAGCCGAGCGACATCAGCACCTCGCCTCGGGCGACGGCCGGGAGAACCCGCTCCTTCAGCTCGTCGCTGCCGAACGTCCGCACCACCGCGCTCACCAACCGGATCGAGCCGTACAGCGGAAGCAATGGGCCGACGCGCCGTTGCAGCTCGTAATCGACGAGAAGCGCGCGCATCGGGTCCAGGCCCGCGCCCCCCTCTTCGACGGGCGCGCCCGGCCACACCCAGCCACGTGCACCCATCGCCAGCTGGAGGGAGGGGATGAAGCCGTTCCCCTCGCGCCGCTCCTTCTCGAGCATCGCCTCGGTGAGGTGCTCGTCGTAGAACGCACGCACCTCGTCCCAGAAGGCGAGCGTGTCGGCGTCGAGCTCGAGCGGGCCGAAGTCCATCGTCAGTCCCGCCCCATCAGCTCGGCCCCGCCAGGCCGTAGAGGAGGTCAGCGATCGACGCCAGCCGCGCCCGCGGATCGCCCGCGAGCAGCGCGCCGCTCTTGGCGCGTCGGAAGTAGAGCTGCATGTCGGACTCGAGCGTGAAACCCAACCCGCCCAAGGTGTGGATGCCAACCCGGGTCGCGTGCTCCGCGGTGCGACCGGCAAAGAGGTAGGCCATCTCGATCGCGACCGGCGCGCGCTCGGGCCCGTGGTCGGCGAGCCACGCGGCCTTCCACACCAGGTGACGCGCGCCGACGACGGCAGACGCCACATCGGCGAGGGGGTGCGCGATCGCCTGGAACGCGCCGATGGGAACGCCGAAGGCCATTCGATCCTTGGCGTACTGCACCGCGAGGTCGAGCGCGCCCTGAGCCACGCCCACGAGAGTCGCGGCCGTCAGCGCTCGCCACTCACGGCACGCATCGTCGAACCGCGCGTGCGCGTCGGCATCCGAAGCCAGGTCGATGCGCGATGTGTGCGGATCGCCGGGGTCCCACCACCCCAGGGGCTCGGACCCGAGGTTGCGCGGGCCGTCGATCGGCTCGTCGCGCGTGGCGAGGACGAGCTGATCGCCGAGCAGTCCGACCACGCCGTCGGCCACCGCTCCGCCCGGGACGAGCTGCGGCACGCCCGCCTGGGCCGGATGCAGCGCGAGCACGACGCGGCGCGTGCCGCTCGCGACGGCCGCGAGCCATTCGGTGGTGACGTTCCCGCAACGAGCCATGAGGCGCGTCGCAGTCACGACCGGGACGAGCGGCACCGGTGCCAGTCGATACCCCTGCTGCTCCGCGACCAGCGCGAGCTCGACCACACCGGCGCCGTCACCACCGCGCGCCGTCGGCAACCCCATCGTGGGCACGCCGGTGTCGACCATCTGCTGCCAGAGCTTCCCGTCGAAGCCGAGCGGCTCGGCGTCGCGGACCCGGTCGATCGGGCTCTCCCGCTCGAAGAGGCTCGCGAACGTGGCGCGCAGCGCCTCCTGGTCGTCGCTCAGCGAGAAGTCGCTCTTGCGCAGCTCGGTGTCCATCGCTCCGTCCTCGAGGGATCGAGCATTGTCGTGCCGTTCGTGGCCTCCGCGCCAGAAGCCGCTTCGTCGGTAGCCTGCGCGCCTTGCACTTGGCCTGGGGACCGGAAGAGGAAGCATTTCGCGCCGAGCTGGGCGCGTTCCTCGACGCGCACGCACCGCCCGAGGCACGCGGGCGGGGCATGGACCCCGAGTGGGGTGAGGGTGGTATCCCCGAGTGGGCGCGCCAGTGGCAGGCGCTGCTGTTCGACCACGGCTGGCTGATCCCCGGGTACCCACCCGAGCTCGGTGGTCGCAACGCGAACGACGTGCAGACGCTCGTGTTCTTCGAGGAGCTCGCGACGCGCGGGATTCCTCGGGCGCTGCACTTCCCGGGCCACGCCATCGTGGCGCCGAGCCTGCTCGAGTTCGGCACGGAGAAGCAGAAGGAGCTCGTGCCCGCGGCGATCCGGGGCGACACCGTGTGGTGCATCGGCATGAGTGAGCCCGGCGCCGGATCCGACCTGGCGTCGATGCGCACGCGTGCCGAGCTCGACGGCGACCACTTCGTGGTGAACGGCCAGAAGGTGTGGACGTCGTACGCGATGTGGTCGCAGATGTGCTTCCTCTACGTGCGCACCGGCGCGCCTGACTCCAAGCAGCGCGGCATCAGCGTGCTCATCCTCGACATGGCGACGCCCGGCATCGACGTGCGGCCGTTGCGCCAGGCCACCGGCGGCGTCGACTTCGCCGAGGTCTTCTTCACCGACGTGGTCGTACCGGTCGAGAACCTCATCGGTGAGATGAACGACGGCTGGCGCGTCACGATGGGGTCGCTGGCCCATGAACGCGCTGGCCTGTGGCTCGAGTGGATCGGCGCGCTCGACCACCTGTTCCGGCGCATCGTCGACCAAGCCAAGGCGAAGGGCGTGCTGGGTGACGAGAACATGCGCGGGTCACTGGCCGCGGCGTACGAAGAGGTCGCGGGTCTGCGTGCGCTCGGCTACAAGGGCTTCGCGACGTACGAGAAGGCCGGCGCGGCGCCGGAGCACGCCCTGCTCAAGCTGGCGACGTCGGAGCTGCGCAAGCGGCTGGCGCAGATCGCGGTGGAGATCGACCCGACGCCCGAGAACCGTCGGGAGCTGCTCGGGAGCTTCTCGGGCACGATCGGCGGCGGCACCTCGGAGATCCAGCGCAACGCGATCGCTCGCCACGTGCTCGGGCTCCCGAGGTCGTACTAGCCGATGAACTTTTCGCTCACACCCGATCAGGAGCTGCTGCGCGACACCGGTCGAGCGCTCGTGCGCGAGCACTGCCCGTCGAGCGTCGTGCGCGCCTACGTCGACGATCCAACCGTGGCCGATCCGCTCTCGACGCGGCTCGCGGAGTTCGCCGGCCTCGTTTCAGGTCCCGCGGTGGACCTCTGCCTCTTCCTCGAGGAGATGGGCGCCGCACTCGTACCCGGCCCCTTCGTGCCGACCGTCGCCGCGTTCGCGCCTGTCGTCGCGGCGATCGGCGACGACGCGCTGCTGGCGCGCGTGGCGAATGGTGAAGTCACGGGGACCGTGGCATCGGCGCCGCCGCTCGAGCTGCTCGCGCCGGACGCCGACCGCGTCGACATGGTGGCGATCCTTGACGACGCCGAGGGCGTCGCACTCGTCGAGCGTCCGGCCGCCGATCTGCGTGAGCCGTTCGACCTCTCCCGCCGCTCCTTCGACGTGCGTCTCTCACCCGGGCATAGCCGGGTGAGAGACGCACCCATGGGTTTGGGGGGTGCGCTGGCGCGGGCCACGGTCGCGTTCAGCGCCGAGCTGATGGGGGCGACCCGCTGGATGCTCGACGCCACGCTCGAGTACGTGAAGACGCGTGAGCAGTTCGACCGGCCGATCGGGTCGTTCCAAGCACTCCAGCACCGCCTCGCCGACATGTCGCTGCTCTACGAACGGGCGTGGAGCAGCGTGTACTGGGCCGCGATGGCGATCGACGCGGACGACGACGAGCGCCACCGCGCCGTGCACGTGGCCAAGTCCAGTGCCAGCGAGGCCGCGCGCCACATTGCGGGGGAGGCGATGCAGATGCACGGCGGCATCGGCTTCACCTGGGACCACGACCTGCACCTCTACATCCGCCGCGCCTTCGCGGCGGAGGAGGTGCTCGGCACCACCGCATGGCACCGAGACCGCCTCGCCGAGCTCGTCCTTGCCTGATCAGTCCTTCGCCCGGGCTTCGGCGAGCAGACGACGGGTGCGGTAGCCGTCGTTCGAACACCCACCGCCGGACCTCGACGGCGTGGTGGCCATGCACCTCGCCGCGCACCTGTGGTGGGAGGAGGACCGCGTCGACTTCAGCACGTTCCACGCCGACCGCATCACCGCGGACTGGATCCGCACGAGCAACGCCACCTCTGCGGTCGCGGCGCGCCGCTTCCTGCCCTAGGACAGACTCGGGGCGATGAGCAGGCACCCGGTCCGGCGATGGACCTGCGGCGTGCTCGCCCTCGCATTTCTCGTACCGGTCTTTGGCATCGGGAGCACGGCGAGCGCAGGCCCGTCGCCCGACCCGACCTGCCGGTCGCTGTTTCCCGGTTTCGAAGACGACACCCCGGCTGGCCGGTGCCACCCCGTTGACGAGATCGTGATCGACGACGCGACCGTGCGCGTCTACGTGCACGAGGACGTGGCAGACGCACCCGACGCCGAGGTGCGCGAGCGCACTGCTGATGCGGTGCAGCGAAGCTTCCTCGAGTACACGCTCCTCGGCGTGATGCCCCCGGTCGACATCGTCGTCGTTCCCGAGCTGTCCGTGGATGCGTACGCCGAGTCAGGTCCCGACGATCGCGGCACGTGCGTCACGTTCGTGTCGCGATCGACCTATCGGCGAGATCGCCTGTACCGGCACACGCTCGCTCACGAGCTGTTCCACTGCTTCCAGTTCAAGCAGCTTGGCATCGAGATCTGGGATGCCGAGGACGAGGGCGGCGAGTGGTGGGTCGAGGGAACCGCGGAGTACTTCGCCAACGTCGTGTACCCGGATGACAACCTCGAGCGCGAGTACCTCGCTTTCCTGCGCTCGAGTGAGCCACGCCACTCACTCGTCGATGTGTCAGTCGGTGCGTACGTGTTCTTCCAGCACTTCGCCAACCGCCACGGCAACCCCGCCGTCGTCGAGTTCATGCAGACCATGCCCGCGACGGGCGGGCGGGCGGATCAGATGGCTACCGCGGCAGCGTGGCCAGGGATGGACGAGCTCTTTCACGACTACGCGCGCGCCTTTCTCAGCGACGAGATCGTGGACGCGAACGGAGCGACGATCCCCGTCCGGGCGCGGCAGGAGACGCGGGGCAGCTACGTCATCGACCGGGAACAAGAGGTCTTCGAGTTCGACGATCTGGAGCCGTTCGAGATCCATCGCCTGCGGATGAGGTTCGAGTCGCGCCACACCTTCGACCTCGACTACCTCGAGAGCGCCGGCGTGCGCAGCGCGGCCCAGGAGCCGCGTGCGCCGTGGGAGGAGCTGCCCGATCCGGTCGAGACCTGCGATGAACACAGGTTCCTCCGGCTCCTGATGACCACGACCGCGAACGACGCACAGTCGGCCAAGCTCGACGTGCTCACCGCGACCGCGAGCGATCCCGACAACGAGTCGACGGTGTGCTGCCTGGCCGATGCCGAGAGCCGCGTGCGCGATCGGGCGGCCCGGCGGCAGGTGCGCATCGTGGTGTGCGGCGCGATCCAAGCCGAGTTCGTCGGCGGCGTGTGCTGGGTCGAAGGCGAGTTCCTCATGGTAACGGCCGGCTACAACGCTTTCCCGGGAGCGACGCGCCTGGCGACGGGCCCGTACCCGCGCGGGTACACGTTCATCCTCGGTCTCTCCCAACCCGGCTTCGAGCCGTCGGGTGATCCCAACGTGTCGATCACCGACGGCACAGAGATCGTGCACCCGGGGGCCGGCGCGACCCTCACGAAGAGCGACGACCTGCTGACGGGCACGTTCACCGCGGGGGGCGACGCCGGCAGCATCGCCGGCAGCTACCGCTGCCCGCGGCTCACTCCGGTCGAGGAGCTCCCCTAGCCGTCGAGGCGCTCGACGTGCTGGAGCTCGACCATCAGCGGCAACAGGTAGCCGATGTACGCGCTCGTGAGGGTGTAATGGAGCTCGGGTCCGTGCGTCGTGCGCGCTTTCACGTCAATGATCCGCACGCGGTCGTCCCGCTCGGCATACGCCCTGGCCTTGTCGACGATGCCATGGAGCTGATCGAGCTCCCGCACTGATACGCCGAAGTGGTCGAGCGCCGGCGTCACCATGTGCTCGCCGGTCTCGGGATCGCCGGGGAGCAGGTAGACGAACTCACCGAACGCGCCTGTATAGAGGATGAGCGGGTTGCCGGTCTCACCGGTGTTGTCGCCTTCTGTCCATCCGAAGACCTCGCCGTAGAAGTCCAGGATGTCGACACGGCCCTGCTCGTCGAGCACCTTCGGGTCCATGCTCATCGCCACATGGTTCAGACGCGGCGCGCCTCGCTCGGCACGCGGTGGGTTGCTCATGGTTTGACCATCACCTTTCCTGCGAGCTCGCCGGCGGCGAGCCGTTCCATCGCGTCGAGCACGCCGTCGAGGCCCACGTCTATGGGCTCGACGAGCAGATCGAGCGGCAACGCGCCCGACGCCAGCAGCTCGAGCGCGGCTGCGAAGCCACCCGTGTCGTAGTTGTACGCGCCGAGCAGCGTGAGCTCGAAGATGATCGCCCGGTTGTGGTTCACGCGCGGCATGTCGTGTCCGGTGCCCACGAACACGAACGTGCCCGCCCAGTCGAGCTGATCCATCGCCGACTCCGCCGCGTCGGCGCGCCCCGAGCACTCGAACACCACGGAGAAAGGCTGGTCGACCCGCCGACCCATCGGCGCCGGCGGGAGCTCATCGGGCGTGCACACCGCCGACGCGCCGACGGCGAGGGCACGCTCGCGCCGCGCGAGTGCCGGCTCCGAAACGGTGATGTCGTGCACACCCTTCGCACGGAGCACCGCAACCGTGAGCATGCCGACCGGTCCGGCGCCGGTCACGAGCACACGGTCATCGGGTGTCACGCCGGACAGACCGACGGTGTGCAGCGTGACTGCCAGCGGTTCCGTGAGCGCAGCGTGGCGCGTCGAGAGCGACTCGGGGATGCGCAACAACTGCTCCGCGGCCACCGTCTTGTAGCGCGTGAACGCTCCGGTGTACGAGAACCAATCGGGAGTCTCGCGCCGCAAGCAGACAGCAGGACGTCCGCTGCGACACGCGCGGCACTCACCACAACCCGGCGTGGTGTCGCACACGACCCGAGCGCCGAGCTCCCAACCCTTCACGTCGTCGCCGAGTGCGGCGATCGTGCCCGACCACTCGTGCCCGAGCACCGAGTCGGGGCGCGCGTAGCGCTCGAGCACGAGGTGGAGATCCGTGCCGCAGATGCCGCAGTGGCTCACCTCGACCATCGCCTGACCCGGCCCTGGTGTCGGGACCGGGACGTCTCGCACGGCCATCGCGCCGTCGCCCAAGTACACCGCGGCTGGCATGACCGCTGCGTCGATCGGCACGGTTGGTGATCCTACGGCGATGCCCCCCAAGCGTTCCGGGGCCAGGGTTCGTGAGTACCCCGATCGGTAAGAGAGAATGGGGTCCGACGCCCCGCAGCGACTCGGTTGCGGGGTTCATCAGTGTCTCTGGAGGGATCCCCTTGAATCGCAAAGAGCTCGTGACCGCCATCGCCGAAGACCTCGACGCTGACAAGCGGTCGACCGATGCGTTTCTCTCGGCGTTCATCGACGTGGTCACGACCACCGTCTCGAATGGTGAGCCGATCACGATCACCGGTTTCGCCAAGTTCGCCCGACGTGACGTTGCTGCCAAGCCCAAGCGTCAAGTGAGGAACCCTGCAACCGGCGAGACAATGTGGGCGAAGCCGAAGCCCGCATCGAAGGCTGTGAAGATCACCCCGCTCAAGGCGTTCAAGGACGCGGTGCTCGCGTCGAAGCGCGGTGGAGTGAAGAAGCTCGTTCGCCGCCGCTAATCGGCGTCGTTACCAGCGTCGTTACTGCGTGTTTCCGCAGTCGCCAGGGACGGGAGCGAGTGACGCGGGCTGTGGCGCGAGGGTCGCGCCGGGCTCGGGTTCGGGCGCGGCCACCGCCGTGGACCGGATGATGCCCTCGAACGAGCCTCCGAGCACCAACACGACATCGGCGCCTTCGATGGAGCCGTCCTCGATCTCTTCCACGTCACCGCTGATGACGGCGGCCACGAGCGCGGCCTTGTCGTCTTGGCCCGAGGCGTAGCGAACCTCGGTGACGCCGCGTTCGTTGGCGTTGCCGGTGCCGGCGCCGACGAAGCCGAGACCCTCGAGATCGCCGAGCGCTTCGGCGGCCCCTCCCTCGACCCCTGACGCGTTGAGCACGCGCACGCGGGTCTCACTGGGCGTCGCGTCACCGGCGTCGGATCTGATGACCGTCTCGAAGTCGCGCAGCTGCGCGAGCACGGACTCCGCATCGCCCGTGGTCTCGAGCACCGACTGGCCATCACGCGTCGCTGGTGTCGTCGGGATCACCAGCGTTGCCGGTCCGGGCTCCTCTTCGGTCGACGCGAACCCGTCGGCCAAGGCGAACACGTCGCCTCGACCGAAGTCGGCATCGAGCGTGAGCTGGCCGATCGCGGCGTCGGCGATCTTGTTCGCGGTGAACGGATTGGTGAGCGCCTTGTCCATCGCCTTCTCGCCGAGCACTCGCAACAGCGCTTGTTGGCGGGCGATGCGACCGATGTCAGGGATGGGGTCGGCGATCTCCCATTCGCCGGTCGCGGCGTTGAAGAGCTCGAGGTTGCGTGAGCGCACGAACGCCAGGGCGTCCACGCCGTGGAGGTCGACGCAGCCTCCGAACGGAATGTTGAGGGTCGAGAACTCGTCACGGGCCGGCGCGGGGAAGAACACGGGAATCGTACCGATCGCATCGACGACCTGACGGAACGACTCGAAGTTCACCTCTACGTAGTGGTGGATCGGGACGCTGAAGCTGCTCGACAACGTGTCGACCACGGACTGCGGTCCGTCGTTGAACGCGGCGTTGAGCTTGGCGTCGCCGCGGCCGGGGATGTTGACCCACAAGTCGCGCGGGAACGAAACGAGTAGCGAGCGCTCGGAGTCGGGGTCGGTGTGCAGCACCATGATCGTGTCGGAGCGCTGCCCGCCGGCCTCACCGAAGCGTTGCGCGTCGCTGGGATCGTCGGAGATGAAGGACCGGGTGTCGGAACCGATAAGGAGGTAGTTGGCCCCGCCGCCCGCCGGCGACTCGGCGACCGCCAGGTCCACCCGCGTCGCCTTTCCGAGCTTCACGACCAACAGCAGGTTGAGCAGGATGAAGCCGCCGACCACGAGCGACAGGACCAACACCACGGCAACACCGGCCCGGCCCGCGAAGGTCTGACCGCTTCGACTCGGGGACACGCCTGCGACCGTACCGGCGCCGGAGCGCCTGTTCGCGTCAGACCACCGCGCCGCCTACGTTGCTGGGCATGACGGGCACCGCACCGCACATCGACTTGCTGGCGGGCGACCTCTACGGCGACCGGGCGCGCGAGGCGTACACCTGGATGCGGGCGCACTCGCCGGTGCACTTCGACGAGAAGAACGCCATGTGGGGACTCGCCACCTACGACGCCGTGCTCAGCGCCGAGCGTGACGCGAAGGTGTTCTCGAACGCAGGCGGGAGCCGGCCCGACACCGGCCCGCTGCCGTGGATGATCGACCTGGACGCGCCCGAGCATCTCAAGCGGCGCAAGCTCGTGAACCGAGGCTTCACGCCGGCGCGGGTGCGAGCCAGCGAGCCGCAGCTCGGTCGCATCTGTGACGAGCTCATCGACCGCGTGTGCGAGCAGGGCGAGTGTGACTTCGTGCACGACATCGCCGCGCCGCTCCCGATGATCGTGATCGGCGACATGCTCGGCATCCCGCCCGAGGATCGTGGCCTGCTCCTCGCGTGGTCCGACGCGATGCTCGCGTCGCTCAGCGGGGACCCCGAGCACCTCGAGGCGGCCGGCGAGGCGTTCCTCGGCTACCAGGACTACGCACAGAAGATGATGGCGGCCCGACGTGAGTCGGGCGCGGCGGACGATCTGATCGGCGTGTTGGTGCACGCGGAGATCGACGGCGATCGCCTGGAAGACCACGAGATCGTGATGGAGACGCTCCTGCTCCTCGTGGGCGGCGACGAGACCACCCGCCACGTCACGACCGGGGGCATGGAGCAGCTCTTGGTGAACCCCGACCAGCGCCAGCGGCTCGTCGACGATCCCACGCTGCTCCCGAGCGCGCTCGAAGAGATGCTGCGCTGGGTGTCACCGATCAAGAACATGGCGCGCACGGTCACACGTGACGTCGAGCTGGCTGGCCGACAGCTCCACGCCGGCGACCGGGCGCTCCTGCTCTACGAGTCGGCCAACTTCGACGACGGGCAGTTCAACCGCCCCGAGCGCTTCGACATCGAGCGGTCACCGAACGAGCACCTTGCCTTCGGGTTCGGGCCGCACTTCTGCCTCGGCGCGAGTCTGGCCCGACTCGAGCTCCAGACGATGTTCGAGCGGTTGCTGACGCGCCTGCCCGACCTCGAGCTGGTGCCCGACGCGTCGTATCCCCGGTTCCTCGGTCAGCTGGCGGAGATGCCGGTTCGGTTCACGCCGGTACCGCGGGTGCTGGAGTAGCGCTCGGGCTACTGCTTGTGCTTGCGGCGGTAGCGGATCGTCGCCACCGCAGCCGCGATCACCGCGCCCGACACGACGACGATGGCGCCGTTGCGCAGGCGGATCTTCGTGCGGTTGGTCTCGTGGTCATGCTCGGTGCCGGCGACCTCGCCGAGCGGGATCTCCTGCTCGCCGCCGTCGGTGTCCGTGATCGAGAGCACGCCCTCGCCGAACGCCTCCTGGCGGCTCAGGCCCTCGAGCTGCTTGGCGTAGAGCTCGCCACCGACGCCGGCGGGTACCTCACCGAGATGCGCGTCGTCGAAGTCTCGGTCGTCCAAGCTGTCGTCGCGAACCACGGCCATAGGCGCGCGAGGTTAGAGCAACGCGCCCGAGCATGTCGCAGTGGCCGTACTCGTCAGTAACCTGCGCCCGAATCGTGAGTGCGCTCCTGCTTGCGCAATGCTTCGCGCACGCGCCCGCGCGTCGCGAGATCGGTGAGCACGGCCATGCCTGGCACCGAACCGAGTCGACTCCACCCGCCGATGCGCGGCACGGTGATCGTGCGGTAGCCGGGCAGCCGACGCGTCAACGCGCGCAGGATCGCCCGAGAGACGGTCTCGACCGGCAACCCGCGGTCCATCGAACCGGGCTCGGGAGCCGGTGCGCCGGTCATCTCGCGCGCGATGAACTCGGTCTTGATCGGTCCCGGTGCGATGAGCGTGACCGCAACCCCGCGGCCACGGAGCTCGCGGCGTAGGCCGTCATTGAATCCCTGCACGGCGTACTTCGTGGCGGAGTACACGGCCTCGGCGGGCACTCCGACGTACCCGGCGATCGAGCCGACGTTGATGATGTGGCCGCGTCCGCGGGTGAGCATGCCCGGGAGGACGCGCTGGGTCAGATCGATCAGCGCGAGCACGTTGAGCTCCAGCAGCTCGCGCACCTTGGCGGCCGGCATGGTCTCGACGAACCCGTGATAGCCGAGACCGGCGTTGTTCACGAGGACGTCGACGTCGCCAGCCGCGGCGAGCAGCGCGATCCGGTCGGCGTCCAGCGAGAGGTCGGTCCGCACCGGGGTGATGCCGGGTTGCTCGGCCGCGAGCTCTTGCAAGCGCGCCTCGTCACGCGCCGCGGCCGTGACCCGGGCACCCTTGCGCGCAAGGAGCAACGCGGTCGCGCGTCCGATGCCGGTCGAGGCGCCGGTCACGACGATGTTCGCGTCTCGTACCTTCATCGCGCCGGCCATCGGCGCGGGAGCCTACCGGTCAGCCGTGACGAGGCTTGGGGCCTCGCAGGGTGCCGTCACGTCAGCTCGTCGCAGTGACTGGACCGGCGCGACGGTGCGGATCGTGAGCCACGACACCGCCCCGCCAAGCGCGCACAATCCGCCCGCGAAGAACATGGCCCGGTCGAAGCCGCGTTGTAGATCGAGACCACTCCCGGTGCCGGCGATGCCCGCGACCGCGGGAAGGACCGCGACCGCGAGCAGCCCCGCGATGCGCGCCACCGCGTTGTTGATGGCCGATCCGATGCCGGCATGGCGATCGTCGATCGCGGCGAGCACGGCGGCGGTGAGCGGGGCGACGGTGATCGTGAGCCCGATGCCGAGCATGACTGCGCCGGGGAGCACGCCCTCCCAGTACGAACGGTCGGGATCGGCGAGTGCGAACAGCGCGATGCCAGCTCCCGCGACGAGCGGGCCGACCGTCATCGGGACTCGCGGCCCGATGCGTTGCGCGAGTGCGCCGGCACGCTGCGAGAACGCCAGCATGAACAGCGTGATGGGGACGAACGCCGCGCCGGCCTCGAGCGCGGAGTAGTGGAGCTCGGTCTGGAGGAACACCACCACCAAGAACATGGCGCCGCCGAGCGCGGCGTACACCGCGAGCGTCGCGGCATTTGCACCAGAGAACTGACGTGAGCCGAACACGGACAGCGGGACCATCGGGTGCACCGAACGTGCTTCCCATGCGAGGAACGCGGCGAGGGAGGCGACGCCCGCGATCCCGATCACCAGGGGTGTGCCCGACCATCCATCCGCGGGGCCTTGGATCAGGGCGTAGACCACGCCGGCGAGGCCGCCGGCGAGGAGCCCACCACCCACCACGTCGACATGCCGGTCAGCGTCGTGGTCGAACGTCTCGGGAACGTGGCGCTGGGTGAGCACGACGGCGATCGCCACCACGGGCAGGTTGATCAAGAAGATGGCGCGCCACGACACGGCGTCGATGAGCCAGCCCCCGAGGAACGGACCGATCGCCAACGAGATCCCGCTGAGCCCGGACCACGCGCCGATCGCCTTGGCCCGGTCGTCGTGGTGGAACGACGCCGAGATCATTGCGAGGCTCCCTGGAACCAAGAGCGCGGCCGCGGTGCCTTGCACCAGCCGCGCCGCGATGAGCGTTTCGGTGGACGGCGCCACGCCGCAGGCGAGCGATGCGATCGCGAAGCCGACCAGTCCGAACACGAACATGCGGCGCCGACCGAACAGGTCGCCGAGCGACCCGCCGATCACGAGCAACGAACCGAGCGTGAGCAGGTAACCGGTGAGCACCCACTGGAGGTCGGCGAGGTTGGCGCCGAGGTCGTCGGCAATCGTGGGCAGCGCCGCGTTCACCACGGTGCCGTCGAGGAACGCGACGCCCGACCCGAGCACCGCGGTGGTCGTGACCCACCGGCCGGCTGCGGTACCGGTTCGGATCGCAGGCGCGGTGTCTGCGCTCGGATCGCCTCTCACCGACGCATCTTGCCCCGGATCGCGTGGTGCGCCGAGCGAATCAGGCGGTGTCGCTCACCGTGCCGGTGTCGGTGTTGGTGTTGAAGCGCACGAAGCCGACGATCGGGATACCGCCCACGCAGTCGAACGAATGGTTCCCGACGCCCGCGACGGGGCCGTTGTACAGGACCGTTGCCGGGTTGATGGCGTGGTACACCTGCAGCGTGTAGCCCTTGGTGCCGCCGTGGCCTTCCCACGTCACGACCGTGGGGCACACGCCCGCGCCGGTCTTCGTCACCTGTGCCGTCGCGGCCGGGACCGCCGGCTGCGCGGGCTCCGCTGGTTCCGCAGGAGCAGCCCCGCCACCGTTGTTCCCGCCGCCACCGTTGTTCCCGCCACCAACACCGTTGTTCCCGCCACCAACGTTGCCGCCGCCACCGTTGCCCCCGCCCTCGTTCGCCGCAGCTGCGGCCGTCGTCGGGGTGGTCGATGTGGTCGACGTGGAGGTGGGCGACCGCTTGCCTGCGGCCACGGAGGGATCGCCGTGGCCACCGAGCACGACTCCGGCGCCGACGCCACCGACAATCAGGAGGAGGGCGCCCAATCCGTAGACGAGCCAGCGGGGGACGCGGACCGTGAAGTTCTGTTCCATGTGAGATGTGATCGGCTTCGTCGGAGAACCTTGCGACTTTTTGCACGGGATCCAGCCGGTACCCTCGCCCCCAATGGGCAGGCGGGATCAACGGCAGCGACGTCAGCGCAGCCGCCTGGTCATCGGCGCTTCGGTGGCGGCGGCCGCAGGCCTCGCCGTGTCGGCCGCGTTCGCCTTCGGTGGCGGTGGCTCGAGCAGTGGCGTCAAGACCGCCGCCACGAGCACGTCGTCGACGTCGACCACGACCACGTTGCCGCCGACGACGACCACGACCCTCCCGCCGATCCCGTCGTCATCGCTCACACTCACACTGCTGCGGCGGGTCACCGGTGCGATCGCGCCGAAGTCGGTGGTTGCGTCCGGCGGCGGCCTCGTGTTCGCCCAGAACATGATGTACCGGCACACGGTCACGGTGTACGACCGCGACGGCAACCTCGTGGCCACGATCCCCGACTCCGTGCAGTACTTGACCGGCACGGTGCAAGGGGCGCCCGTCGAGGCGGCGTTCTCGCCCGACGGCCGGTTCGCGTACGTGTCGAACTACTCGATGTTCGGGCCCGGCTACACCCATCAGGGCGCGGACGCGTGCGGACCTGGCGACGGCATCGACAACAGCCTCGTGTACCGTATCGACACCACGACGCTGGGCATCGACTCACGCATCGCGGTCGGTCAGGTCCCGAAGTACGTGGCGGTCACGCCGGACGGTCGATACCTGCTGGTCACCAACTGGTGCTCGTTCGACATGAGCGTGGTCGACACCGTCACCAATCTGGAAGTGAAGCGGGTCCCGCTCGGCCCTACCCCGCGCGGCATCGCGGTTGATCCCACGTCTCGGTTCGCGTACGTCGCGGTCATGGGAACGAGCGACGTGGCCATCGTCGACCTCACCACCTTCGCTGTCGACTGGATCCGCGGCGTGGGCTCGGGTCCGCGCCACATCGTGCGCGACCCAACGGGTCAGTTCCTGTACGTCACGCTCAACGGTGCCGACCAGGTCGTCAAGATCGACACTGCCTCCCGGACCGTCGTGGCGAGAGTGTCGACGGGCAGCGAGCCGCGCAGCATGGACATCGCGCCCGACGGTCACTCGTTGTACGTCGTCAACTACAACTCGAACACGGTGACGAAGGTTCGCACCAGCGACATGGTCGTGATCCAGACGGTGTCCACCGGCACGCACCCGATCGGCATCACGTACGAGCCCACCGCGAAGCGGGTGTGGGTCGCCTGCTACGCGGGCGAGATCATCGTGTTCAACGACGCCTGATTCAGGCCGCGGCGACCCGTTCTGCGTACGCGTCGGCGAGCGCCCGTAGTTGCGCGCCGCCGTCACCGCGGTAGCTCGGCCCGTGCATGAGCGCGAGTGTCGTGGGTTCGAGGTCGGCGAGGCGTCGGATCGTCGGTGCCGTCATGGGCGTGAGTGACGTGCCGCCGAACAAGTCCTCCGCCGCCATCGCAGGACCCAGGAGGTCGTCCTCCACGAGCGGCTCGCACTCACCCTGGGCTGTGAACAAGTCGCCGCAGAACAGGGTGTTCGTGGTCTCCTCGTAGAGCAGGCCCGCGTCCCAGGCGTGCGGCACGTGCGGTGTGGCCAGGTGGCGCACCCGCCGACCACCGAGATCGATGACCTCGTCGTCGACCAAGCCGCGCGGCGGTCGCGCTGCGTAGTCGTTCAACGACACCATCACACCGGTGAAGGTGTGCATCGCCTCGGCCTTCGGCGCGGCCGCGAGCAAGTCGTTCAGCGCGCCGCACTCGTCGGCCTCAAAGTGCCCGAAGCTGATCCAGCGCAGCTGGTCGAGTGGCATGACACGGGCAACTGCCTCCGACACGAGCGGGAACAGCCCGTGCATCCCGGTGTGGAACAGCAGCGGCTCGTCGGCCTGGATCAGGAACTGATTGAACGCGAGCTGGGGCTCGGGCACGAAGGTGCTGAACCGGTAGATGCCGTCCGCAATCTCGTCCACACGGGTTTCCATGAGCGTCTCCTTACGTGCCGAGCTCGCCTCTCGCGAGCAGCTCTACCGGATCTTGCATGCGCACCATGCCGAGGTAGCCACCGCCACGACCGAGGCTGTCGTGCAGCGCGTAGCCGAGCAACTCCTGGGCCTGGCGCGGCAGCGTGGCCGCCACGTCGGGGGGCGTCGACAAGACGTTGTTCTCCTCCGTGCGCAGCCAACCCAGGCAATACGAGAGGTGCGCGCCACGGCGGGGGATGTCGGTCGAGTTGGCGCCGCCGGCATGGATGGTGCCCCCGGAGTAGATGACGGCGGACCCGGCCGGCATCTCCGCGTACGCGATCTGGTCGGGCTCTGGTTGTGGCCGCGCGTGCTGCTCCGAGGGGGAGAGCCATCGGTCCGGCCATTGGTGACTCCCCGGCACGACACGCGTCGCGCCGTTCCCGCGCGTGAAGTCGACGAAGGCGATCACCGACGCGACCTGGAGCTCGGGGTGCGGGCGCGGCACGTCGCTCCACACCGCCTCGTCGCGGTGGAGCCACTGCTCGTCGGAGCCCGGACCGCGCTGGAGCAGGTGCCCGAGGTTGAGCTGATAGCGAGCACATGACGGCAGCAGGACGCGATCGCAGATCCCGAGCAAGGTCGGATGACACATCACGTCGACCGCGAACGAGCGCGAGATGCCCGGGACCCCCGGCACCTGCTTCGTGAACGGCCCGTGGAACGCCTGCATGATCGGGTTGAAGAGCTCCTCGTGGGGGTCGGCCGCCTCGACCGCGGTCTCGACCTCCTCGTTGACCCGATCGACCACGGCGAGCGGCAGCAGCCCTTCGACGATCGCCGCGCCGTCACGATCGATCGCGGCGCAGATCGCACCGATGTCCGCTGCGTTGTCGAACCGCTCGATCGTCGCGCCCATCGGTTCCCCCTCGTCAGGCTCGATGCTACCGACAACACTCCGAGGACACGCGAGGCGCCGTGTCAGAATCGTGTTGATGGCCACGGCGAGCGGGAAGTTCGAGAGCTACGGCATCGTCGGCTTCGGCCACTTCGGTCGGATGCTTGCTGGATCGCTCGTCGAGCACGGTCGCGTGCTCGTGTACGACGAGCACCCCGCGAACGTCGTCGCGCTCCCCGATGGCGTGCAGGAAGCCTCCATCGAAGACGTCGCGAAGTGCGACGTGGTCATCCTCGCCGTGCCGTTCTCGTCGCTCGAGCACGCGATCCAAAGCGTGCGGGACCACCTGTCGCCGTCGAGCGTGGTGATGGACGTCGTTTCCACGAAGGCGCTGGCCACCGAGCTCCTCGAGTCGAACCTGCCCGACGGCGTGAACATCCTCGCGACGCATCCCCTCTTCGGGCCGCCGTCGATGACCCACGTCGAGCAGGGACAGCACCTTGTCGTCACGCTCGCGCGCGGTGAGCGAGCCGAGCAGCTCGTGGAGTTCCTCGCCCAGGAGTTCGGGCTCGACGTGTTCCGCATCGATCCGGCCAAGCACGACGAGTCGATGGCCTACATGCAGGCACTGCCGTTCTTCATTGCCCGCGCGCTCGTGCGCCTCGACATCCTCGATCTCAAGGATCGCGAGCTGCTCGCGTTGCCGTCGTTCGAGAAGCTCGCCACGATCGCCGCGATCGAGCAGCACCACACCCAGGAGATGTTCGACACGAGCCAGCTCAGCAATCCCTACGCCGCGACGGTGCGTCGCCGCTTCCTCGACATCCTCGAAGAGATCGACGCCGAGCTCGAAGGTTCTTCGGGGCCCTGATCGCCCCGCACGCACCGCGACAACCGAGCAAGTGACGCTGAGGTACCAAATACGACCATAAGCGTCACTTGCTCGGGGGGAATTGGGTTCGGGCCCGGGGCCGGGGCGCATCGGGTTCACGTCGATCGTGCCCATCCCGCACACGAAGCCGAGCGTCCAGGGCTGTACGAGGAAGTCGCCCTCATTGGGCGGTGTGAGCTGCACGTTGTCGGGGTTGGGCTGGCACTGCACGTCCTGCGGCTCACCAGGGCCCGCGACCACGCTCCAGTGCAGCGTCGTGTACGCCTGACCGCCGTTTGCGGCGAGCGTCACCGTGGCCTTGGCGACGTTGGAGTTGCGGACCACGTTGGTCGGCAGCATCGCCGTGCCCCCGTTGGCGAGCAGCTGCATCCCGATGTAGCCGAACATCGTGCAGGCCTTCTGGCTGTTGTTGGTGAACACGAGGTTGGCGTGGCGCTGCCCGGCACCGGCGTCGCCCTCGCTCAGCTGTGCCGCGAGCTGGGAGACCAAGCACGTCG